>JANMHN010000402.1:0-4164 GCA_031375185.1 Allobosea sp.
GCTTCGCACGCGCATGCGGGCCGATGCCATGCCGGGCGAAAATCCCGAAACCCTGCGCACCCCGGCAGACATCGCGCCCCACATCGCCAGGCTCCTGTCACCGGACTGGAGCCAGAGCGGGCTGATCTACGATTTTCCGACGGGTCTGGTCAAAACACCGCAAATGCCGGGGTGAGCATCGCAGTGTCACTTCAATAATCCTCATCCTGAGCCTGTCGAAGGATGAAATCCAGAAGGCGACCATTTGGAGTTCACCCTTCGACAGGCTCAGGGTGAGGATGGTTGTTTACTGTCAAGGTGACCTTTTTCACGCTCGCGCAACCTACCTGTCGCGGTCACTTCCGCTGCCGCGCCCGTCCGAATAAGGGTTGTCGCCTGCCCGCATATTGAAGCGGATCGGGGTGCCTGGCAGGTTGAAGGCTTCGCGCAGGCCGTGGGTGAGGTAACGCTTGTAAGCCGTTGGCAAGTCGGGAAGCTGATTGCCGAACAAGACGAAGGTTGGCGGGCGCGACTTCGGCTGCGTCATGTATCGGATCTTGATGCGGCGGCCTGCCACGGCCGGTGGTGGATGGTGCGACAGCACATCGGCCAGCCATTTGTTGAGCCGCGCGGTCGAGACGCGTGTGTTCCACACATCGGCGGCCTTCATCACGGCTTCCATGAGGCGGTCCAGCCCCTGCCCGCTCAGGCCGGACAGCGGCACGCAGGTCACGCCGCGCACCTGCGCCAGCATGCGGTCGCATTCCTCGCGCAATTCCTTGAGCAGACCGGGCTGATCAGCCACCAGATCCCACTTGTTGAGACCGATGACGACAGCGCGGCCTTCACGCTCGATCAGATCCACGAGCGTGAGATCCTGCTTCTCGAACGGGATCGTGGCATCCAGCAGCACCACCACCACTTCGGCGAAGCGGATGGCGCGCAGACCGTCCGATACCGACAGCTTCTCGAGTTTCTCGACCACGCGGGCGCGCTTGCGCATGCCTGCCGTGTCGAACAGCTTGACCCGTCGGTTGCGCCATTCCCAGTCAATCGAGATGGAGTCACGCGTGATCCCGGCTTCGGGGCCTGTCAGCAGCCGATCTTCCCCGATCATTGCATTGATCAGGGTGGATTTGCCTGCATTCGGACGCCCCACGATGGCGACGCGCAAGGGGCGTTCCGGAGGGGCGCGATCAATGTCGACATCCTCGCCAAGCGCATCGTCAACAGCTTGATCCTCGGCGAAGTCGTCTTCGTCAGCATCGATGCCGATCAGCGGGATCAGGGCCTGTGCCAGATCGGCCGTGCCCTCGCCGTGCTCGGCTGAAAACGGGATCGGCTCGCCAAGTCCCAGTTCATACGCCTCGTAGGTTCCGGCTGTGCCCTTGCTGCCCTCGGCCTTGTTGGCCAGAAGGATCACATGCTTGCCGGACCGGCGCACAAGCTCAGCAAACGGACGGTCGGTGGGCGTGATGCCCGCCCGCGCATCGATCACGAACAGGATCACGTCAGCATCGGCAATCGCCATTTCTGTCTGCGCCCGCATGCGCTGGGCCAGTGAGCCCTCTGCCGCATCTTCAAGTCCAGCCGTGTCGATGATCTTGAAGCGAAGGGGGCCAAGCGTGGCCTCCCCCTCTCGGCGGTCGCGCGTCACGCCAGGCGTGTCGTCGACCAGCGCGAGCTTTCGCCCGACAAGGCGGTTGAACAGCGTGGATTTCCCGACATTCGGGCGGCCTATGATGGCAACTGTGGCGGTCACTTGATGTCAACCGGGCCAGCACGCACCAGCGCGAGGTAGAGATCGGCCCGCTGGCGCAAGGCCTGCGGCGCATCGCGATCTACGACGATCTGGTCAAACCAGCGGCCTGCATCATCCATGTTGTTGGCCTTCAGGGCAGACGCGCCCAGCATTTCGCGCGCGCTGTGCCGCCATGTGCCAGTCGCCGACGCAAGCGGCTCCAGTAAGGCCTTGACCTCGGCATAAGGCGAGGTGTCGACTTTCAATGTGCCGGAACGCAGCTTCGCAAGATCGCGGAATGTCGGGTCAACCGCCGGATCGGCAGCCAGCGCATCAAAGGCCTTGATGCCATCGGACGCTTCCCGCTTCGCAGCTTCAGCCGCCGCCCTGAACCGGGCAACCAGCCCGTAACCGGTCCCGCCATCCTTTGCCAGGTCCGCAAGCAGCTTCTCGGCATCTTCCGCCCGGTTCTCGCGTGATGCCTTCAGCGCGCTTTCAAGCCGTGCGCTGACGGCCTGGGTCGCCTGCTCCTGCCGGAACTGCCAGAAGCGCCAGGCACCAACGCCAGCGACCAACAGGACCAGCAGCACGATGACAAGATTGCCATGCTTCTTCCACAGGTCAGCCGCCTTGTCGCGGCGGACCTCTTCATCAATCTCGCGCAGAAAATTGTCAGTCATGCTGGGTGGATCAACGTCTGTTCATGGATGGCAGGCGGAATTAGCACAGCAAGGCCGACAACGCGAGACACTTCGCGGCTTGCCTGTCATCCACGTTCTTGTCGTCCACTTACGGGAAACAGAAGGCTTGAATCGCCATACGAATAGAACCTGTAGCCAGTCATGATCGCATGCCGATAGGCCGCCCGCATGGTCTCAAGTCCGCTGAAGGCACTGACCAGCATGAAAAGGGTGGATTGCGGCAGATGGAAATTCGTCACCAGCGCGTCCACTGCCCGAAAACGGTAGCCTGGCGTGATGAAGATCGCGGTGTCGCCTGAGAATGGCATGATCTTGCCGTCTGGTGTCGCTGCGCTTTCAAGCAGCCGCAACGAGGTTGTGCCCACGGCCACGATACGCCCGCCAGCGGCGCGCGCCGCATTCAGCCGTGCCGCGACATCAGCCGATACCGAGCCCCATTCGGCGTGCATGCGATGCTCGCGCGTATCGGTGGCCTTCACAGGAAGAAAAGTGCCTGCCCCGACATGGAGGGTCACATATTCGCGGCCGATGCCGCGATCCTCAAGGCGCCTGAACAGGGCATCGGTGAAATGAAGTCCTGCTGTGGGTGCTGCAACCGCGCCATCTTTCCGCGCATACACCGTCTGGTAATCCACGGCGTCCCGCTCATCGGTCTGGCGCTTGCCGGCAATGTAGGGCGGAAGAGGCAAGGCTCCGATGCGCGCGATGGCCTCATCCAGCACAGGGCCAGCCACACCGAACGCAAGCTCGACCTCACCAGCCTCGCCCTTGGCAACGACAATGGCATCCATTTCCCCTGCCATACAGGGAGAACTGGAAAGGGCCTGTCCAAACCTGACCACGTCACCAAGGTTCAGCTTCTTGGCAGGGCGCGCAAAAGCCCGCCAGCGTGCTGCGCTTTCGCGCTTGTGCAACATGATCTCAACCCGCGCGGCGGTCTCGGCCTTGAGGCGCAGGCCATGAAGGCGCGACGGGATCACGCGCGTGTCATTGAGAACCAGGACATCGCCTGGTTTGAGCAGTGCGGCAAGATCCGAAACCTGATGGTCTGCCAGCGCCGCAGCCTCATCCGGCCTGACGACCAGCATGCGGGCCGCGTCGCGCGGATCTGATGGGCGCAGGGCTATGCACCCATCAGGCAAGTCGAAATCAAACTGCGCGACGTCCATCAGCAGGGCCTCGCGAAGCACAGATCAGGCGTCGGCCATCACCTTCATCGTCACGATCTGGTCAGGATCGCGCGGAGGCTCGCCCTTCTTGATCTTGTCGACATTGTCCATGCCTTCGACGACCTGGCCCCAGACCGTATATTGCTTGTCGAGGAATGTCGCATCGTCGAAGCAGATGAAGAACTGGGAATTCGCAGAATTCGGGTTGGACGAACGGGCCATGGAGCACACGCCGCGGATGTGGCGCTCTGCCGAAAACTCCTGCTTGAGGTCATCAAGATCGGAGCCCCCCGTACCAGTCCCCTTGGGACAGCCTGTTTGCGCCATGAAGCCATCGATCACGCGATGGAACTTGATGCCGTCGTAAAAGCCCCGGCGGGCGAGCGTCTTGATCTGCTCCACATGCTTGGGTGCAAGGTCGGGACGCAGGGCGATGACAACCTTGCCCTTTGTGGTTTCAAGGACGATCGTGTTTTCGGGATCAAGGCTCATGTCAGTCTCTTCAAGGTTCGGGATGTGAAAAAAGTTCAGCGTGCGTCGGCCAGCAGTTTCAGGCTCACGATCTTGTCGGGGC
>JANMHN010000305.1:0-7879 GCA_031375185.1 Allobosea sp.
CACAGCCGATGCGGGCACCCGTCGCCTCCGTGCCGGTCGCCCCCGCCAACCAGAGCTACCGCTGGGATCAAGGCCCGCCGCCCGCGCGGCAGGTGCCGCCAGCCGGTCCGGCAGATCGCGCCTGGCCGCCACGCTTTTGAAAGGGGGCACGAAGCCTTCTCGTCTAGAAGAAGTACCAACCCAACCATCCTCATCAAGTCAGTTGATATGAGCAAGCCTTGCGTTTGCGATGACGACGATTTTGCGCATTGTTGCGACGAGTGCGAGGCGCTTTGCCTTTCCTTTTTCCAGGAGCTTTCGGTAGAAGTCTCCGAGCCTGTTCTGGCCGCGTGCTGCGCTCATGGCTGCGAAGAAGAGGATTGGCCTGAGTTCGCGCCTGCCTCCGGTGGTTTTTCGCCGGAGGTTTGTCTGGCCGCTGTCTTTCGGGTGTGGCGCGACGGCTGCGAGCGAGGCAGCTGTCTTGGCGGTGAGGCGTCCAAGCTCGGGCATCAGGGCAAGGAGCGTGGTTGCGGTTGTGTGGCCGACGCCGGGGATTGTCTCGATCACGGCCTTGCGGGCCATGAGGCGCGGAGAAGCGGCGATCAGCGCGATGATCTGGGCGTCGAGGCTGCCGATCTCGGCATCGAGGAAGGCCATGGCACGGGCGATGGAGGCTTCGATCAGATGGGCGCGCGGTGCCTTGGCGCGGGTGCGTTCGATCTTGCGGGCGTTGACGAGGTCCATCCTTCGGCGCACGAGCACGCCCAGCATGGCGGTATCATCCTCGGCCGGAACGTAGCGCAGCAGGCTTTCTCCGCGTTCTGCGCCGTACAAGGCGAGCATTTCGGCATCGATCCTGTCGGTCTTGGCGCGCCTGAGCGAGCGGGCGAAGGCGCTGATCTTGCCGCCATCACCGCGGTGTGTGGGGATGTTCAGGCTGGCGAGCACGCACAGCAGCATGTCCTCGTGCCCGCCGGTTGCCTCGCAGACCGCAAGCGAGCGGTCAGCGAGAGCAAACAGCGCCTCGCTCAGCGCCTCAAAGGTGTTGTCGACCGTGAAGCTGCGTCCGCTGATGCGGTCGTGGATCGCCACGGTGTCTTTGGCCACATCGAGGCCGATGACGGCCTCGATCCTGTGTTGGATTTGGGGCATGGTCGGGTTCCTGCTTCGGATTGTCTGCGGGCGCGCCGGATGGCGTCCCCTTCAAGTCAACAAGTGACCGAAGCCAGGGCGACAGGTGCCCAAGATGAGGTCGGTCAACACTGACCAATCCTGAGACGGGAGCCCGCCGCCGCCGGTCCCCATGGTGGCCACCAGGGGACCGGCACCCCGGCTTCACAACCATCTAAGCATATTCACAACAGACAATCCTGAGCCCGTCGAAGGATGACATCCAGTTGATGCGCCTCTGGAACACATCCTTCGACGAGCTCAGGAAGAGGATGGTTGGGGCGGCAAGAGGCGAGCTTTCGGTGCCATCATTTCCACGATTTCGTCCACGATCTCCTGGAACATGGCGATGTCGTCGCCTGCCATGCCGTCCATCGCGGCCATGCGGTTGACGACGCGGGTGGTGACCGCCTCCTCCACCGTGTTTTCGGCAAAGGCATAGTGGATCAGCGCGCGCTGGCCGTCGCAGTGGCAGCGGCCCTCGATCTGCTGAAGCTGGATGGCGCTGTGGCGCATGTCGTGGATGATGAGTTCGCGCGGGCGTGCTCCGCCCTCCATCTCATGCTGGTGCAGCGAGATCGATTCGGTGACGGTGAAGATCACCACATCCAGTTCCCCGCGCTGGAAGGCAAGCCGCACGGCCTCGTTCATCTCGCCGCTCTGGCCGCCATTGATGGCCGCACAGCGCCAGCCGCGTCCGGACATGGCAGCGGCGAGCGCAGCGCTGGTCTCGAGGAAGGCTACCGAGATCGCGATCTGGTCGCCGGTGTCCAGCAGCGTTTCCACGAAATCAGCAGTGCCGGGCACGCGCAGAAGGCTGGCCTTCTGGCGAAAACGCAGTTCGGCCACACGCCCGGCAGGGGTGCGCACCGAGCCGCCCGCCAGCCCCAGTTCGGTGCGGAAGGCACGCCAGGACGTGTCGTACAGGCGCCTTGCCTGGGCATCCAGCGCAACGGGAGCCAGCTCGCGCTGCACCTCGGGCCAGCCCGCGATGTCGCCGGGGCGGCGGCGCAGGCCGATGGCATTGCCGCCCCTGTAGAGCAGGTCCGCCATCACCGCGCGGTCGCGCTCGTTCGGCAGCCATGACCAGTTTTTCCAGCGCCCGCGCGCCTTTCCGATCTTCAGCTGCTTCATCAACCCGCGAAATCCGTCGAGCGTGTTGGTCTCAACCCCTGCCGCATGGCCGAGCAGCCGTCCCAGATAGGACAGCTCATGCGGGGACTGGCCCGCCGTCGCGCTCATGTAGATCGTGAATGTCGCCGTATCCGCCATCTGGCGGCAGGCCAGGCCCTGCTGTGAATTGGGGTTGCGGATGCGGTGGCTTTCGTCGAACACCACGATCGGCCAGGCCCGTTTCGGGCGGCCATGCTTGGCCAACTCGTTGTTTTTTGCCCTGACGGAGCGCTTCGCACTGGCAGGAGGCGGTGCCAGCAACGACTTTGTGCGCTCGTAGTTGATCAGCGTCACGTTCTTGGCGGCGCTTCCCGCATGCGCCATGGTGCGCCGCCATTGCGGCATGCCGCCCTTCGGGCAGACGATCAGGATGTCCTGTTCCGGCATGGCGGCGATGGCCAGCCAGGCTGACAAGGTCTTGCCGAGGCCGGTGAGGTCACCCAGCAGGAAACCGGGCCGTCCGGCCGACCTCGCGGCCAGGATCAGGTCGCGCGCCAGAATCTGATGGGCGCGCGGAACGAACATCGGCTGTTCGAGGACTGCTGGTGACTGCATCAGCCGTGATTGCCCCGAAAGGCGTGATCACACAACAGCAGCCGGGAAAAAGAAGAACACTGAAAGGAAGCGTCCATGAAAACGGGAGCCGACCAGGCTCCCGTGACACGCAACATGGCGGTTGCTCACTCAAGAAGTCGCGGCAGGCTTTGCCTTGAAGCCGCAGCCTTCGCTGCTGCTCTGCTCGACCTGTGGCTGAGACGATGTCTGGGCAGTGGCTGCCGAAAGTGTCAGGGCGGCGGCTGCCGCGATCAGTGCAAGGCGAAGTGTCGTCATCAGAGGCTCTCCGTCTGTTGCGGCCCGCATGCCGGACCGTAAGACAACTATGGCGCAGGATCGACTCGTCTGACAGGGCTGTCTTGCAGTGGCGCAAGGACGCAGGGCCACAGGCAAAGAGCGCAGGTGTGAGGGGTTCAGATCGCGCGTATCGCCTCGGGCTCCTCGCTCAGAACCCTCCTGCGTTCGACAACCGCCCGCGAAAGCTGGTCCATGGCCAGCCGGTAGGCTGACAGGCCTGAATCATCGATGTGCTGGCGTGCCATGTTGTCCAGCGTGGCAGCCAGGATTGCATCAGCCTCGACCTCGAGCACAGTCAGTTCGGACAATTCGTCTGATTCCCTCGCCGCCTTGATCATGGCGACAATGCGCGTCAGTCCTTCCATGGCCGTGCGGCGGCGTGCGGAAGAGGCCTGGCTCAACATGGCTGCCGCACCTGAACCCAGGAGCGAAACCGCCATGACGCCGAGATAGAACCAGTCTCCATACCGGTCGAAGAAGGTGCGCTCGTTGCCATCGAGATAGGCCGATGCGCCAGCGTGGACCGGCAGGGCCGCATCCTTGGCGGTCGAGGGTGCTTCGATGCCCTGCATGGCGGGAACTTCCGCCGCCAGCGCGGCGCGCTGGGTCAGGATCACCCGCGTCAGTTCGGAGATCACATTGTCTGCCACCGCAGGATCAGCCACCAGCCTGTGCGTGACGGAGATCGTGGTGAGCGGCTCTGCCGGCTTGGGTGGATCCCCGCCGAACGCGCCGCGCACGATTTCCCCGGTCTCGATGGCCCGGTTGCGTGATGCCAGGGCATCGGCCTCGCGGATGGGGATGAACACGGGATCATTGCCCCAGGCCTGCCGGATCGTGGCGATTCCCTGGGTGACGGTGCGGGCGCTCAAGGCACCTACCGCGAAAAAGGCATCGATCTGGCCGCTCTGGACGGCTTTTGCGATGTCCGATGCGGCCATGCCGATCACATCGACCTCGTTATGGGCGACTTCGTAATAATTCAGCACGGTTTTCATCAGGTCGACATTGCCCTGCGGGTTGTTGACGACGCCGATCTTGCGCCCACGCAGTTCCGAAACCCGCTCGATTCCCTTGTCGCGGGTCGTGACGATAAACGGGAAGAAACGCCGCGTGATCAGCACGGTTTCAGCCTTGGCGGGCATGGCGATGTCAGGGCGGATGATGGCCAGATCAGCCTTGCCAGCTTCAAGGCTCGCGGCGCTGTCCGCCAGCCCCTCGGTCAGCACCAGCTTGAGACGGACACCGTTCTTTTCGCGGTTCATGTTCTGCACGAAAGCCGCAGCCATGCGCACATCTTCCGAGCCGATTGGCCCGACAGCAAGTCTCAACACCGTCGGGGCCGTGGCAAGATGCACAGAGAGCGCGACAATGGCTGAAAGTGCAAACAGGCCAGCCAGTGCCAGAAATCCGCGTCGTCCCATGCCCTGTTTATCCCTCGTCTCGCCCGATTGCTTCAGTTAAGGAGGATCATGTCACAGTTAAGGCAGCTCTTGCGAGTGGGCCACGGGTCGAGATCGAGATGAACGCCATCACAATCAAGTTGTGCGGGTTGAGCACGCCCGGAACCATGCAGGCTGCGCTCGAGGCAGGCGCAGACATGGTCGGGCTGGTGTTCCATCCGAAAAGCCCGCGTTTCGTCGAACTGGACAACGCGAAGGATCTGGCTGATCAAGCGCGCGGACGTGCGCTCATCGTGGCGCTTGTCGTCGATTTCGACGATGCCCACCTCGGGGCGATTCATGCTGCGGTACGGCCTGACTGGTGGCAGCTTCACGGGCAGGAGGACGAGGATCGCTTGAGGCGCATCAAGGAACGCTTCGGCGTGCCGACGATGAAGGCGATCGGCTGGTCCGGCGCAGCTCTCTATCCAGGCGGCGCGCCGGATGGCTACGATGAGGCCCTGCGCTTCGAGCACGCAAGCGACCGTCTGCTGATCGACGCCAAGCCGCCGAAAGACGCTGCCTATCCTGGCGGGCATGGCCAGCCATTCGACTGGGCGACTCTCGGAGGGCTTGCGGCCGTTGACCCAACGCTTGATGGGGTGGCGTTCATGCTGTCCGGTGGACTCAATCCTGGCAATGTCACGCAAGCCATCCGCATGGTGCGCGGTCTGGGCTGCAGCCTTGTCGGTGTCGATGTGTCCTCTGGCGTGGAAAGCGCGCCCGGCGTAAAGGACATCATCAAGATCCGCGATTTCATCGCCGCTGCCCGCGCAGCCTGACCATATCGAGTGACTGCCATGACTGTTCAGCCTGTTCCCAACTCGTTTCGCAATGGACCTGACGAGGCCGGCAAATTCGGCATTTTCGGTGGTCGTTTCGTTGCCGAAACGCTGATGCCGCTGATCCTGGATCTTGAGAAGGCCTATGCCGATGCCAAGGCTGACCCTGCGTTCCGGACCGAGCTTGACGGCTACCTCAAGCATTATGTCGGGCGACCATCACCGCTGTATTATGCGGAGCGCATGACGCAGCATGTGCGTGGTCTTGCGCGGGCAAAGGGTGGGTCTGGCGGCGCGAAAATCTATTTCAAGCGCGACGAACTCAACCACACCGGCGCGCACAAGGTCAACAACGTCACCGGGCAGATCATGCTCGCGATGCGCATGGGCAAGAAGCGCATCATTGCCGAGACAGGCGCAGGCCAGCATGGCGTGGCGACCGCGACGCTGTGCGCCCGCTTCGGCCTGCAATGCGTGGTCTACATGGGCGCCGTCGATGTCGAGCGCCAGAAGCCCAACGTGTTCCGCATGAAGATGCTGGGAGCGGAGATCATTCCGGTCCAGTCGGGCACGAAAACCCTCAAGGACGCCATGAACGAGGCGCTGCGTGACTGGGTCACCAATGTCGACGATACGTTCTACTGCATCGGCACGGCCGCAGGTCCGCACCCCTATCCGATGCTGGTTCGCGACTTCCAGTCGGTGATCGGAACCGAGACGAAGGCCCAGATGCTCGAGATGGAGGGCCGCCTGCCGGATTCGCTGATCGCCTCCATCGGTGGCGGCTCGAATGCCATCGGCCTTTTCCATCCCTTCCTTGACGATGCCTCCGTGAAGATGTGGGGCGTCGAAGCTGCGGGCCACGGCGTCGAGACCGGCCAGCATGCGGCCTCGCTCACGGGCGGCGCGCCCGGCGTGCTGCACGGCAACCGCACGTATCTTCTGATGGATGCCGACGGCCAGATTACCGATGCCCATTCGATTTCGGCGGGTCTCGACTATCCCGGTATCGGTCCAGAACACGCTTGGCTGCACCAGATGGGCCGGATCGACTACATTTCCGCCACCGACAGCGAGGCGCTCGAGGCGTTCCAGCTTTGCTCGAAGCTGGAGGGAATCATCCCTGCGCTGGAGCCGGCGCATGCGCTGGCCAAGGTCGTGGAACTCGCGCCCGATCTGCCGCAGGACCACCTGATGGTGATGAACCTGTGCGGGCGCGGCGACAAGGACATCTTCACGGTGGCCGAGCATCTGGGCGGGATGTGAAGGCGGTTCCCATCCCGAGGCTCCGAAATCCGGGTTCCACTTTCCCCCGGCATGCTCTAAAGCGTGCGGAATGACAGTCTCCGACAGATCAAGTCAGCCCTCTCGCCTGACCGCCCGGTTCGCCGCTTGCGCCGCCCAGGGCCGCGCCGCGCTTGTCACCTTCGTGACGGCGGGTGATCCTGACCATGCCACCGCAAAAGCGATCCTGCACGCCCTGCCCGCAGCCGGTGCCGACATCATCGAACTTGGCGTGCCGTTTACCGATCCGATGGCGGATGGCATCCCGATCCAGCTTGCCGGCCAGCGCGCGCTCAAAGGCGGCCAGACCCTGCGCAAGACGCTTGCCATGGTGGCGGATTTCCGGAGCGTCGATGCGGCCACGCCGATTGTGCTGATGGGCTACTACAACCCGATCTATGTCTACGGCGTCGATGCTTTCGTGGCCGATGCGCTGGCGGCGGGGGTCGATGGCCTGATCATGGTCGATCTGCCTCCCGAAGAGGATGACGAGCTGTGCCTCCCGGCTCTGAAGGCCGGCCTCAACTTCATCCGCCTAGCCACGCCCACCACCGATGACAGGCGCCTGCCAAAGGTGCTCCAGAACACCTCGGGCTTTGTCTATTATGTCTCCATGACCGGGATCACCGGCGGTGTGATCACCTCTTATGATGCCGTCGGCGAGGCCGTGGCCCGCATCAAGGCCCATACGAGCCTGCCCGTGGCCGTCGGCTTTGGCGTCAAGACCGCTCATGATGCGGCTGCCATCGCGCGCGGCGCTGATGGCGTGGTTGTCGGCTCGGCCCTGGTCGAGCGTGTGCGCCTGTCGCTGGATTCAGGCGGCAAGGCCACCGCTGGCACGGTCAAGGCCGTCACGGATCTTGTCGCGGAACTGGCGTCCGGGGTCCGCTCCGTGAACAAGGCGGCTTGACGCGGGGCCTGCCTGCTTCCCACATGAGAGACAAGCGGGCGGCTGCGAAGCCTTCGCCCATCTCGTCACGATCAAGGAACATGTGCCATGAACTGGATCTCAGACGGGGTTCTGCCCAAGATCAAGACGCTGTTCAAGCGTGAGGCGCCCGACAACCTCTGGATCAAGTGCCCCGATTCCGGCCAGCTCGTCTTCCAGAAGGATGTCGAGGCCAACCAGTGGGTCATTCCGGGCTCGGGCCATCATCTGCGGATGACGTCGCTCGACCGCCTGCGCATGATGTTCGA
>JANMHN010000316.1:0-2302 GCA_031375185.1 Allobosea sp.
CGCGGTGCTGATGCTCGTCACCTATGTGCCTGCCTTCTCGCTCTGGCTGCCAGCCGCGTTCAAGTGAACAGGCCGCCTCGCAGGGTTGCACCATGTCACCTACGCCACAGACACACGGGAAGACATTCTAAGGGCTGCTGATATCTTCCTCGAAATGGCGTCCACATGGAGACCGGCCCGCACAGGCATGCCATCCAGGGCACGTTCTTGCCCTTTGTCCGTGAACCTTGCGGCAACCGGGTCGAACTGGCCAACAGCGGCGCGCGCCTGATCCCCGCACCGGACTGGCAGAACGTGGTCTGAGCCGAAACGGACCGCAAGAAGGGCCTGGCCTGGGGCCTCACGACCATCGACACTTTCCACAGCCACGGAACCCTGCCGGTGAAGCCGAAAGCGTCGTGATGGCCATCGGCGCTCGATCGATCTGGATGATGCCGACCAGAATGAATAGATGTACGGATAGAAAATGTGCATCCAGCGAAAGTCCTGATCCAGATGACCAGATCCGCCACACTTTACCGCATGGTGATGCCGGCCCATACCTGTCCTTACGGGCTCAAGGCGCTCGACCTTCTGCGGCGCAAGGGTTTCACAGTTGATGACCGGCACCTGACAAGCCGCGAAGCGACGGATGCCTTCAAGGCGGAACATGGCGTCAAGACAACCCCGCAGACGTTCATTGATGGCGTCCGTGTCGGCGGATTTGACGATCTCAGGCGCCATTTCGGGCTGCATGTGCAGGCCCCCGGCGACGTCAGCTACCTGCCTGTGATCGCCGTGTTTGCAACGGCCGCCTTGATGGCGCTGGCAGCGAGCCACGCGGCATATGGTCAGCCCTTCACGATCCGCGCGGCGGAATGGTTCATCGCCTTCAGCATGTGCATCCTGGCCATGCTGAAGCTGCAGGACATCGAGAGTTTCTCCTCGATGTTCCTCAACTATGACCTTCTCGCAAAACGCTGGGTGCCGTATGCCTACATCTATCCTTTCGCCGAGCTGACATCAGGCCTGTTGATGGTTGCGGATTCGCTCATGTGGCTCTCGCTGCCTCTCATGCTGTTCACAGGTGGCATTGGCGCGGTGTCGGTGTTCAAGGCGGTCTATGTCGACAAGCGTGACATCAAATGTGCCTGCGTTGGCGGCTCAAGCCGTGTGCCGCTCGGTTTCGTGTCCCTGACGGAAAACCTCATGATGGTTGCCATGGCGTTGTGGATGGTCCTCCGGCACGGCTGACCAGAACGCTGCCAGCCTGCTGCTGCGACAAATAGGCAGCTTCTTAAAGTGCCGAATATCTGTATTTTCAGGAAGTTCTGAAAATTGGAGACGAGGCCGTGAATCTTCCCCCCATCTGCGAAGCCTTCGTGCTGCATTTCGGCGAGATGGGCAGCCGCTGGGGCATCAACCGCACGGTGGGCCAGATCTATGCGGTCCTGTTCGTGGCCGAACGCCCGCTCTGTGCCGATGAGGTGGTGGAACGGCTTGGGATTTCGCGCTCCAATGTCTCGATGGGGCTGAAAGAGCTGCAAAGCTGGAACCTCTTGCGCCAGCGCCAGATCCAGGGCGACAGGCGCGAGTTCTTCACCACGCCCGATGACATTTATGCCATCGTTCGTACGCTTGTGGACGAGCGCAAGAAGCGTGAGATCGACCCGACCCTGTCCGTGCTGCGCGAACTTCTGATGCAGACCCCCGGCAGCGACGAGGATAAGCACGCCCAGGCCCGGCTCAGGGAGATGCACGAGCTGATCGAATTGCTGACCAACTGGTACGCCGATGTGCAGAAGCTCGAGACCGAGCGCCTCATCCAGTTGCTCAGCCTTGGCTCGAAAGTGGTGAAGGTGCTGGAGCTGAAGGACCGGCTTTTCACCTTGCCGGGTGGCAAGGCCGGGAACCTGGGCCGTGTCGCCAACCAGAACAGCAACGATTGAAGGAGCTTCCCCTTGGACCCGATTATCCTTGCCCGCATCCAGTTTGGCGCGAACATCTCGTTCCACATCCTGTTTCCCACCATCACCATCGCTTTGGGCTGGGTGCTGTTGTTCTTCAAGCTGCGATACAACCAGACGCGCAACGACGCCTGGATGGATGCCTACAGGTTCTGGGTCAAGGTGTTCGCGCTGTCCTTCGCGCTTGGTGTCGTGTCGGGCATCACCATGAGCTTCCAGTTCGGCACGAACTGGCCTGGTTTCATGGAGCGCGTTGGCAACATTGCCGGCCCATTGCTGGCCTACGAGGTGCTGACGGCGTTTTTTCTCGAAGCCACCTTCCTCGGCATCATGCTGTTCGGCTTCAGGAAGGTGCC
>JANMHN010000472.1:0-6286 GCA_031375185.1 Allobosea sp.
GCCTCGATCACATGGGCGAAAAACGCGAACAGCGCCTCATCGCTCACGCCTCTGAAATAGAAGGGCGGCGCCAGCAGCAGCCCCCGGCAGCCAGCCTCCAGCGCCAGCCGGGATTGTGCGATGACATCCTCAATGGCGGCGGCGGAGACACCGGCAAAAACCTTGGCGTTGAGATCGATGCCAGCCGTATCAAGTGCCGCCAGGATCTGATGGCGCGGCGGCAGGCCAAGCGATGCGCCTTCGCCCGTGGTGCCGAACACCGTGACGCCATCACATCCATTCGCCATGACCCATCCGGCATGGGCGACCAGCCTGCGGGGATCAACCGATTGGTCTGCCCTGAACGGCGTCGAGAGGGCACAGTTGAGGCCGATCCGGTCTTGTATCATCAGCCTTGCTCCAGCGAGGCTGCGAGTTGGCCTGCGGACCCGCCATAAGTCAAGACTGACATGTCAGTTGCAACAAGGCTTGCCCGCTTGCGCCTGTTAGGCTGGCAGGGGGTCAATTCGGTTTACTGAAGCGTCACCCCGGCAGCCTGGATGATCGGTGTCCAACGGATGATTTCCGATCCGATGAAGGCGCGCAGTCCCGCCGATGTCTGCAGTTCGGCGGTGGGAACCTCCGCCCCGATCTCTTCGAGTTTTGCCTTCATCACAGGGTCGTTCAGGGCGGTCCCCAGCGCCTTGTTGAGCGCAGCGACGGCTGCCGGTGGGGCATCCTTGTGGGTGAACATGGCATTCCAGACAATGACCTTGAAATCCGGCACGCCCGCTTCGGTGCTGGTCGGCACATCTGGCAGGAGCGGCGCGCGCCTGTCCTGCGCGATGGCGAGGGTCTTGATCGTGCCCGCCCGCGTCTGCGGCGCGACATTGACGCCCTGGTCGCAAAGGTAATCGACCTGTCCTCCGATCAGGTCGTTCATGGCAGGCGCCGTGCCACGATAGGGAACGCCCTTGGTCTTGACGCCGATCACGGAATTGAAGAGCAGGCAGGTGGTGTGGCTGACGGAGCCGACACCGGCATGGGCGTTGTTGGCCTCGGCCTGATTGACCTTGAGCCAGTCCACCAGCTCTTTCAACGTGTTGGCTGGATGGTTCTTGCGCACATTGACGAAGATCGGGTTGGTGTTGACGAGGCCGACATGGGCGAAATCCTCGACCGGCTTGTATTTGAGGTTTGGGTTCAGCGAGACCGCCGCCGCGTGGGTGCCGGTGTGGCCGATGAGGATCGTGTGGCCATCAGGCGGGGAGGCGATCAGTCGCTGGCCTGCGAGCGTGCCCGCCGCACCGACAGCGTTTTCGATGACCACCGGCTGCCCCAGCGTGCGGCTCATGTGCTCGCCGATGAGCCTGCCGACCACATCTGTCGGGCCGCCTGCCGCGAAGGGGATCAGCATGGTCACGGGCTTTGTGGGAAAGCCCTGCGCCAGAGTGGGTGGGGTGTTCAGCAAGGCCAGCCCAAAGAGGATGGCGGTACATGCCCGGCGTGTCGTCGTGATCATCGTTCGCTCCCGTGGTTTGTTGTTGTTTTTGTGATGTTTTCAGTATGATCTTGGCAGGCCCAGCATGTGTTCTGCCACATATGACAAGATCAGGTTGGTCGAGATCGGCGCGACCTGATAAAGCCGCGTCTCGCGGAACTTGCGCTCGACATCGTATTCGCAGGCGAAGCCGAAGCCGCCATGGAACTGGATGCAGGCATTCGCCGCCTCCCAGCTTGCCTTTGCGGCAAGATATTTCGCCATGTTGGCCTGCGCCCCGCAGGGCTGGTTGGCATCGAACAGGCGACAGGCTTCATAGCGCATCAGATTGGCCGCTTCCAGTTCGATGAAGCTCTCGGCAATGGGGAATTGCACACCCTGATTCTGCCCGATGGGGCGGCCAAACACGATGCGTTCCTTGGCATAGGCGGTGACCTTGTCGACGAACCAGTAGCCGTCGCCGATGCACTCCGCCGCGATCAGCGCGCGCTCGGCGTTGAGGCCGTCGAGGATGTACTTGAAGCCCTTGCCCTCCTCGCCGATCAGGTTTTCCGCCGGAATGTCGAGATTGTCGAAGAACAGCTCGTTGGTCTCGTGGTTGACCATGTTGAGGATCGGGCGGACAGCCAGACCCTTGCCGATGGCGTCGCGCAGGTCGACGAGGAAGATCGACATGCCTTCCGATTTTTTCCTGACCTGGTCGATGGGTGTGGTGCGGGCCAGCAGGATCATCAGGTCGGAGTGCTGGATGCGGCTGATCCAGACCTTCTGGCCGTTGATGACATAGCGGTCGCCTGTCCTGACCGCCGTCGTCTTGATTTTCGTGGTGTCGGTGCCGGTGGTCGGTTCGGTCACGCCCATGGATTGCAGGCGCAGTTCGCCAGACGCGATCTTCGGCAGGTAGTGCTTCTTCTGTTCGGCCGAGCCGTGCCTGAGCAACGTGCCCATGTTGTAGAGCTGGCCGTGGCAGGCGCCTGAATTTCCGCCCGAGCGGTTGATCTCTTCCATGATGACACTGGCCTCGGTTAGGCCGAGGCCGGAGCCGCCATATTCCTCGGGGATCAGAGCCGCCATCCAGCCGGCCTTCGTCAGGGCATCGACGAACTCTTCCGGATACCCACGCTTCTCATCGACCTTGCGATGGTATTCAGGCGGGAAATGCGCACACAGATCGCGGATCGCGTCGCGGATTTCCGGGTAGAGTTCGCCGCCGGTCACATTCATGTGGTCATCTCGCTTCTTGTCGTCAGACTTATCAGGGTCAGGAAAATTCGGCCGAGCCATCCATGGTCATCGCGCCGTGCTTCTCGGCCCATAGCCGTGCCTTGCCGGGCGCGGTCATGGTGCCTTTCACGGCAAACGGATCGATGTGGAACGTGGGCGCGATGGCGCGGAAGGCAAAGCGTGTGACTTGCGCCTTCTGGTTGGTGCGCCTCAGGCCATCCAGCAGCAGTGTCGCGATCAGCGGGCCATGGACAACAAGGCCGGGATAGCCTTCCTCACGCGTCACGTAGTCCAGATCGTAGTGGATCCGGTGCGAGTTGAACGTCAGGGCCGAGTAACGGAACAAGAGCACAGGGTCTGGCACGATGGCAAAATTCCAGTCAGCCTGCGCTGGCGGCAGCACTGGTGGCGGTGAAGCAGCGCCGGGCGCGGCAGCCTCGCGATAGACGATGTCCTGTTCTTCGGAAATGGCCGGGCCAGCCTCTCCAGTGATGACATGATGGACGGTGACGAACACCAGATCACCGGATTTGCCTGCCTTGTGTTCCACCCTCGTCACGGTGGAGACGCGTTGGGCCGTTTCGCCGATGCAGAGCGGCTTGTGGAATTCCAGCCTGCTTCCAGCCCACATGCGCCGCGGCAGCGGCACGGGCGGCAGAAACCCGCCGCGCGCCGGGTGACCGTCCGGCCCCGCTTCGCAAAGCGGACTGATGGGCACAAAATGCAACCAGTGCCAGAGTGGCGGCAGGGGCGCGCCATCGTCATAGGCCTTCTCATCCTGGTTGAAGGTTGCCGCAAGCGCGCTGGCAGGGAAAGGCGCAAGCCGCTCGGTCCGCTCCTCGCTGCGGCCGATCCATTGGCAAAGATGTGCCATGTCCAAGGCCATGGTGTTGGTCATGACGGGGCTCCTGCGCTTGCTGCCAACCCGGACAGAACCGTGGCGATGGCGGTGGCGCTGAGGTTGCCTGTGCTGCCATCGAGCGCAAGGACAGCCTCACCGGATGACGATGGAAGCAAGGCCCTGACCTTGGCTGCGATCCTGGCATGTCGAGCTGACAGCGTCAGTGGCGCATCAAGATCGACCGATGCCTCCGATGACATTCCATCCGCAAGCACGAGCCGGACATGCGCTGCGGTGTCACTGACACCGGCATCGCCCGTGACCTCAACCCGGTCCCGCAGGCTGACCAGATCAGGCCGGGCACAGGTCTGTGCTGAAAACACATCGAGCGCGCCCGTGTCGACCCCGGCCAGGGCCATGGCACTGGTCAGGCTGTAGCTGAACTTGGCTTCGAGCCCCGTGGCAGGCGCCTTGATGTCACAGACGCGCAGCCAGCGCGGGCTGACACGAAGGCTCACATGGGCGATCCCGGCAAGCTCGAAACCGGGGCGTGCGCGAAGCTCGGCCAGCGCGTCCAGCACGGCATGGGTGCCATGGCAGCAGGCGTGGAACTTGTGCTGCACGCTGGTGAACCAGAAATCGTCCCCAAGCCCCGCCAACGATGCTTCCAGATCAAGGCATTCACCGGCATGGCTCTGGGCAAAGCCCTGCACGCATTCGATGCCGTCCGGGCGCGACACGAAACCCTGCGCCGCCAGCAACGCGGCCTCGACGCCATTGGCTGCGGCAATCCCGGCGTTAAAGGGTTTTCCCATGGTGCCGAACTGAGATTTCAGCCCCGATGCGCGTGTAGCAACAATGCCGAGTGCATGGCGCATCTGGTCATGATCGACCCTGAGCAGCCGCCCTGCCGCGACGGCCGCTCCGAAAGCGCCGGAGGTCGCCGTCTGGTGAAATCCGTGATTGTAGTGCGCCGTGCCGAGCCAATGACCGATGCGGCAGGCGGCCTCCATGCCGAACAGCGCGGCTTCGAGAAACGCCGCCCCGCTCGCGCCCTGCCGTTCCGCCATGGCTAAAGCTGCCGGAAACACCGCAACGCTGGGATGGCCAACATAGGCGAAATGCGTGTCGTCATAATCGAGCGCGTGCGACAGCGTGCCATTGGCCAGCGCAGCGGCACGGGCGGGAACCTTTGCCGCCAGCCCGAACACGGTGGCCTGGGCTGCGCCGGCTTCCTCGGCGACGAGATGGCGCAGCATGCCTGCGACCGGCTCGGCGAGGCCGGCGAGCGAGACCGCGGCCCAGTCCATCAGCGACAGCCGCGCGACGGCGAGGGCTTGGGCGGGCGGCGCTTTGTCAGCAGCGACGGCAAAGGCGGCGATGCGCGACGTGATTGAGAGTGTGTCCAAATTCATCAGGCCCCTGCCATCACATCACGATCACATGGCGGATGACCTCGCCGCGGTCGAGCCTGTCGAAAGCCTCGTTGATCTGGTCAAGCGGCCCTGTTCCGGACAGCAGCTTGTTCACCGGCAGTTTTCCCTGAAGATACAGGTCGATGTAGCGCGGGATGTCGCGGCTTGGCACGCATGAGCCCATGTACGCGCCCTTCACCGTCCGCTCCTCGGCGACAAGCTGGACAGCGGGGAACGCGAACTGCGTGGTGCCCGGCGGCAGGCCAGCCGTGGCCGTCGTGCCGCCGCGCCTGGTGATGGCGTAGGCCAACTCGAACGCCTTGGCCACGCCTGCCATCTCGATGGCATGGTCGACCCCGCCCTGGGTCGCCTCTCGGACAAGCCGGACGATGTCAGGATCGTTGGCGGCAAAGGCATCGGTCGCACCGAGTTCTTGTGCGGCCGCCAGCTTGGCCGGATTGAGGTCGATGGCGATGACACGTGATGCTCCGCTGGCCACCGCGCCGATGAGTGCCGCAAGACCGACACCGCCCAGTCCGATGACGGCAACCGACTGGCCGGGCCTGACCGCGCAGGTGTTCATCACGGTGCCAACACCCGTCATCACTGCGCAGCCAAACAGCGCGGCTTCGACAAGGGGGATTTCCCTGGTGATCTTGACGATGGACCGGCGCGAGATCACGGCATATTCCGAGAAGGCGCAGACCCCGCAATGGTGATTGACGACTGTGCCGTCATCGCAACTGATGCGCCGCGCGCCCGAGAGCAGCGTGCCAGCGCCATTGGAGGCCGCGCCGCGTTCGCACAGGGCAGGGCGGCCCTCGGCGCAAAACGCGCAGGTGCCGCAGACCGGCGAGAATGACATGACGACATGGTCGCCCTGCCTCAGGTCATCGACGCCCGCGCCGGTCTCCTCGACCACGGCGGAGGCCTCATGCCCGATGGCGAGGGGCAGCGGGCGCGGCCTGTCGCCATTGATGCCCGACAGGTCCGAATGGCAGACGCCCGCCGCCGCGATCTTCACCAGCACCTCGCCGGGGCCGGGGGGTGCAAGTTCGACCATCTCGATGCTGAGCGGGCGTGATGACGCATAGGGCCTCGGCAGGCCCATCTGGCGCAGGATCGTGGATCTGATGTGCATGGGATGCTTTCGGTGGGGAAAACGGTCCGGGCAACGCACCCGGACCGCCGGTTTCAATCAGCAAGCGTTCAGAGAACCATCTTCATGGGTTCGGCGAAATAACGGAAGCCATCACCTGCCTTGGCGAGATTGCCGAAGCCGGGCCACGGGAAATGGTAGGACATCACCGGGATCTGCTTGTCGGC
>JANMHN010000325.1:0-6994 GCA_031375185.1 Allobosea sp.
TCTTTGTGATCTCGGGATACCTCATGGCGAAGTCAATTCAGACTTCGCCGTCGCTCTCCACTTTCTATGCGAAGCGCGTGTCGCGCATTTGGCCTTTGTTTGTTTTGGCATCCATTTTCATATACGCGTTTAGCTTGGTCGTGCCGCCGCCCCGCGTGCTTGATGGCCCCAGCCGCTTTAACGCGGGATCTATCGGTATATACGATCTTTTTGGGACTATTTTTTTCCTCAAGGACCTTGGTTTCGATTGGGTCGATGGAGCATTTTGGTCAATTCTGGTCGAGCTGAAGTTCTATTTCTGGATCGGGCTATTCGCGGCGGTCCTTGGCAAGGGATATGAGACGATATTCATTCGCGTTGCCACTCTGGTCTGCGTTGCCTATCTGCTCGTTCTGATCGCTGGGGAGTTCGCCTTGGCTGCCGGTGTCGCAAAGCGCGTCCGTACGGTGATGAACGGCGTGCTGATCGCAAAGTATCTCCCTTTTTTCGCGCTCGGCATTGCGCTGTTCCGTCGGCAATTCGATGCAGATGTGATGATTCTCCTGTTCGGGTCTTGTCTGCTTGCGGTGCTTGCCGTGGCTGACAATCAGATCTTCGAGATGCAGGCGGCTCTGCGGTTCACAACTGTCCTGATCGTCATGTTGATGCTCGACCGTGCGATGACAGGGGGAAAACTGCTGCTCTGGGTCGGACGCTACAGCTATGGCATCTATCTGTTTCACCAGATGATCGGTTTAGCGCTTATCAGCCGATTCACCGCAGTGATGCCGCTTGATGCTGCGATTGTCATGGCGACGGCGATTGTCGTTGCCATAGCCTGGGGTGCATCGGTTCTCGTCGAATGGCGCTACCGGAGCAGACTCGAAGGCGCGCTGTTGAGCATCATGCGGATCGCCCGCCTTGACCGGGTAACGGTCAATGGGTACGGCCTGCTTCAGCGCTCGCGGAAGGCGCGCGAGACCTGATCGACAAAGGGTTTCAGCAGATAGCTGGCAGGGCTGCGTTCGCCTGTCCTGATGTAGACCTCGGCCTGCATGCCGGCCTTCAGCTGCAGCGGCGCGATGCGCGCCAGTTCGGCCGGTTCGATCGTGATCCTGACCGGATAGAACATCCCGCCCGTCATCTGGTCGCGCGTCACATCTGCGGACAGGCGCGTGACAATGCCCTCAAGCTCGGGGGTCGTACGCTGGTTGAAGGCCAGCACGCGCACCCTGACCGGCTGGTCCATGTGGATCTGGTCATAGTCGATCGGGGCGACTTTCGCCTCGAAGTGCAGTCTGTCATCGCTCGGCACGATCAGCATGGCGGGCTCGCTGGGGTTGATCACACCGCCGATCGTATGCACCGCGAGCTGATGAACCACCCCGTCGGTGGGTGCGCGCAGTTCGATGCGCCGGAACTGGTCCTCTGCGGCGGCGGCGCGCTGGACCAGTTCTGCCAGCCGTGCCTGCGCCTCGCGAAGGTCCCTCAGCACTTCGGCGCGGTGATCCTCGGTGATCTGCCCGATCTGAAGCTCCGTTTCCGCGATCCGGCTCTCCGCTTGTGCCGCCTGTGATGTCAGCGCCGCGCGCTGCGCCTCGATCGCGGAAACATCACGCTCGAGTGCGTTGACGCGGGTCAGCGCCGCCATGCCGCGCGCCTGCAGGCCGCGCACCCCTTCGAGTTCGCGGCTGACCAGCGCAAACTCGCGGGTGCGCGTATCCAACTGGGCCAAGGCACCTTTCATCTCTGCCTGCAGCTGGACCTTGCGTTTCTCAAATTGGGCCTGAAGTCCGGCGCGGGCGGAGGCTCGGGCAGCCATGAAGCGCTGTTCACCGCTGAAGACCACCTGCAGCTCCGCATCGTGCGCAAGCGCACTCAAGGCCGGCGGTATCTGCAGATGCTTGCGGTCGTCACGTTCCGCTTCAAGCCGGGCAATGCGCGCGCGGGTCTCGTAGCCTTGGGCACGCACGATCTCCAATGCCGTGCGCACGCCGGTATCGTCCAGCCGCAGCAGCAGATCGCCCGCCGACACATGCTGGCCGTCGCGCACACGGATATCGGCCACAACTCCACCTGCCTGATGCTGGACCTTTTTCACGTTGCTTTCAGCGACAAGCTGGGCCGGTGCGACCACGGCCCCGGAGAGTGAGGCCATCGTCGTCCAGGCCCCGAAGGTTCCAACGAACAGGACGATGGCGGCATAACCGAGCCGACTGAACACCTGCACCTTGCTCTCATGCTGACGTGCCGGGGTTGCGGGCAGGGGGGCGGGCTCCATTGGCAGTCTCATCATGATGCTCCAAAGCCTGTCCGCGCCACAGGTCCGGTCGGCGCTTGCGTCCCGTCGGCAGCTCGCATGTCGGCGGCAACAGCACGTAGCGCATCCGTTGAGGCCGACCGGGCCGAGGCGGCCGGGCTCTCAGGCCTGACAGCCACAGCCATGACCTCTTCACGCGGGCCCAGCTTGCGCAAACGACCGTCGGTCATCACGCCGACCAGATCGACGGCGGCAAGCCCGGACGGCCTGTGCGTCACCACGACTGCGATGCCACCGCGCGCCTTGATGCCGCTGATGGCGCGGGAGAGGGCTGCGTCGCCTTCTGAATCAAGGCTGGAATTGGGTTCGTCCAGCACAACGAGGAAAGGATCGCCATACAGGGCGCGGGCCAGCGCGATGCGCTGACGCTGGCCACCGGACAGGGAGGCGCCGCCCTCTCCGACCATGGTGTCATAACCATCGGGAAGCCGGCTGATCATCTCGTGTGCCCCTGCCGCCTGGCTGGCGGCCAGAACGGCCTGGCTGCTCCCGTCTGCGGCAAGCCGCGCGATGTTGGCTGCGACCGTGCCGGGGAACAGTTCCACATCTTGCGGCAGATAACCGATGTTCGTGCCAAGCTCATCCCGGTCCCAATGACGCATGTCCGCCCCGTCGAGCCGGATCACGCCGCGCTGCAGCGGCCAGGCCCCGACGAGCGCCCGCGCCAGTGTCGACTTGCCTGACCCGGACGGGCCGATCAGTCCGAGCGCCTCACCCGCGCCAAGGCGGAAACTGACACCGGTGACGAATGACCGGTCCGCCTGCGGGGCAGCGATGCTGACCTCTTCCACCCACAGGCTGCGGTGCGGATCGGGTAAAGCGATGCCAGGTTTCGTCTGTTGCACGGTTGGCAGCATCGTTTTCAGTCGGCTGTAGCCATGCCGGGCCGCGACAAAGCCTTTCCAGTGCGCCACCGCCAGTTCGACCGGACCCAATGCACGGCTCGTCAGGATCGAGGCCGCCAGCATGGCGCCTCCCGAGAGTTCTCCGCGGATGACGAGGAACGCACCTAGACCGATCACGGCCGACTGAAGCACATAACGGAACACCTTGGCGAAAGACCCAAGGCCGCCGGCTGAATCAGCCAGGGTCAATGTGTCGCCAACATGCCTGCGATGCACATGGTCGAACCTTTCGGCAAAGACCCCGCTCATGCCCATCGCCGTGATGAGTTCGCCGTTGCGCCGTCCAGCGTCCAGCAGGGCAAACTGCTCTGCCCCGCTCGTCGCTACGGCCTGCGATGCCTCCATGCTGCGCTGGTCGATGAGCAAGGTCAGTGCGAGAATGACCACGATGCCCATCAAGGTCAGCCAGCCGAGCGCCGGATGCAGCAGGAAACACACAATCAGGAAAATCGGCGTGAAGGGCAGATCAATGATCGCGGTCGGGCCCATGCTGGCGAGGAACCCGCGCAGCGCATCCAGATCCCGGAAGGGTTTCAGCCCTTCAAGCGCGCCATGGGTCCGGAGCTTGTGGGACAGCGCCGCCCTGACGGTTAGGGGCGAAAGGTCTTCGTCGAGCGCCGAGCCGATGCGGCCCAGGATCTTCATCCTGAGATGATCAAGAATGCCCTGAAAGGCAAAGGCCGCAAGCGCGATGAGCGAGACACCAAGCAGTGTGGCAACCGAGCGGCTGGTCAGGACACGGTCGTAAACCTGCATCATGTAAAGCGAGCCGGTCAGCATCAGAAGATTGCTGAAGGCCGAAAACACCGCAACTGAGACCCAGCCGCTTTTCATGCGCCCAAGCGCCCGTTTGACCAAATTCGGCGGCTGAGCAGATGGCGGCACGGGACGCAGACTCCAGACGAACTGCCGGAAGCCCCCAGACAGTGCGTGCATCGTAACCAGCCATGGTAAACAATCCGCGAATTGCGGCTGCCGCCCGGCTGTCCATTGCTATTGTCTGAGCCGCTTGCGCATCGCTTCGGGCAGCGGATGCGTATCGAGTTCGGGTCGCAGCCCTTCCAGCGGCGATTTCAGGCGCTCGGGCGTGTCCGCAGCGCGCGCTGCGGCGTCCTGCGGCACGCTCAAGGCATCTTCGTAGCTGCGCCGCACCCTGGCCTCGCTCGGCTGCATGCGGCCCGGCGGCAGGATTGGCGGTGTCTCCAGAACGCGCATCGGCTGCATGCTGCTATCGATCAGGATGGTGAATGGCGAACCGGGCCGCGCCTCGTCCAGACGGATCATCCACAGTGGCGGAGCGTAGCGGATGACATTCGCGACGGTTCGCTTTTCACCGTTCACGGCAATCCATTGCAGCGGTAGCACAATGCAGACCTTGAAGCTGCGCCAGCAATCGTTCCGCGTGCTGAAGCGGGGTGCCTGGGTCAGGTAGATCTGCCAGGCGCGCTGCGAATACTCTGCGCAGATCTTGATCGGAAGCTTCAGCCGATGGACGCATTCTGTGGGCGAACGGAAACCCGGCTGGCCGCCGCTGACTGGCGCAGCGTGGGCGGTTCCGGCCCAGAACACCGCAAGCAGCGCAACCACATGTATGTTGACCCAGCTCATGGGCGTGATGCTCTCATTGTCGTCCGCGCGCCCCGTCCTGCATGGCGCAAAGTCCGTCCAGACAGCCTTCACGCGGGTGATGGTTTTGCGGATCATCCTGGCAGCCAACATTTATCTTGCCCGGAGTACCCATATTTCGTAAAGCACCAGCATTCCTCGGAAGGAATTGAGCGGATGATTTGACATATGGGGGACGTGCGGCACGTTTCATGCAAACAGTATTCAGGTACGCCTCCGTCCATGTTTTCCCATTCAGACATTAACAATGTTACCGCTTTCCGTTTGGGTATGTCCGTTGAAAAGATAGAGATGCGCACGGCTTCTTCCGAACCGTTCCATTTGCGCCTGCGGCCTCTTTTCGGCAACCTCCCCAATCCGACCCACCGAGAGTGAGATGGGCCATATTCTGACTGCTGACAACATGCGCACCAGGTTGAGAGCCGAAGTGGCTTTTCTGGCCCGCAAGGGGCCGGCCTCACTTGGCGCATCCATCATGCCGGGTCTGGTGACCTATGCGATCATCGTCTATCTGACCTATGCGAGCGGTGCGACTTCTGCGGGCGAGTACCGGCTGGTCTTATCGATCTTTGCAGTTGCCGCGCTTTTCAGCCTGAGCGAGACCGGCAAGGTTGTGGTCCGTGCTGTCGCGCTGGATGACAAAGAGGCGCTGACATCCGTTATTCTGGGACGCATCGGTTTTGCGGTTGTGCTCGCGAGCCTCGCGGGTATTTGCGCTTTCGCTTTTGGTCTTCCTTCCGTTATGGCTGGTCAGGCCGTGGGTCAGGTCCACATCGCGCTGCTGGCACTGGGCCTCACCCATGGCGTGTTCGATTCCTGGCTGGCGGTCTTGCAAGGCCGCGGGGCCTTCGGGCGCTCCTTCATCTTCGCGGTGCTCAAATACGGCTCGTCGCTTCTGGCCTTCACCCTGCTCCTGTTGGCTGGTTTCAGTCTCGCCTCCTCTGCGCTTGTGCAGTTGGGGATGATGACGCTGTTCAACATCATCTGCTTCTTTGGCCTGGTTGTGCCGCGCCTCAAGCTGCCCTCGACCAGGGCAGAGGCGTCCGCCATGGTCAAGCGGACAGAGCCGCGCGAGGGCTTCGTGCTCAGCCTGGCGAATTTCCTGCCCGGCAGCATGGAGCATGTCGACAAGTTCGTCGTCGGTGCGGTGTTCGGTCTTGAAGCGCTTGGGCTCTACACCCTGTGCCTTTCCACTGCGCGCCTCCTTGACAATGGCCTGAAGCCATCACTCTACATCTATTATCGGCGTTTTGCGTCCAGTCTGCCGACCGGCAAGGTGCTTTGGCTGGCTGGAATCGCGTTCACGGCGCTCGGTGTAGTCTGCACGCTGATCTTCATCTGGCTGACGGCCAATATACCTGCACTTGCCAAATTCCGGGGTGGCGAGTTCATCGCGGCGGCGGTTTTCCTGAGCTATGGTGTGGCCATGGCTGACAGTATCTACTCCCAAGCCTATGCCATCTACCCCGGCACCCGGTCGTATCATCTTCTGTATGCCAACGTGGCATCGTGCGTCGCGGTCTTTGCCTGCTATCTGCCATTCTCCCTGCTGCCAACCGCAGTGGCTTTGGTTGCCTTTGCGTTGTCGCAAGGATTTCGCCATGCGGCGACCTTGCTGATGCTCGTCGCCTTGCGCCGCCGGCAACTCCACAGCGCGGGGCAGCCGTGACTGCTCCACGTGTCTCACTGATCTTGCCGACGCTGGGCCAGGCATCGGCCGCCGAGGTGACGAGGCGCGCGCTTGCCGATCTGGAGGATTGCGAGGTTATCGTGATCGTTGACCGGCCCGATACCGATCCTGCAAGCCTTGGGCTGCCTGCTGACCGTCGCGTGAAAGTGATCGTCAACACCCAGAATATCGGCCTGACCCGCTCGCTGAACAAGGCCATCGCCGCATCAAGCGGCGCGATCATTGCGCGCAATGATGACGACGACCTGCCGGAGCCGGACCGCTTGACGGCGCTCGTCGCGCATTTTGACGCCAACCCGTCCGCCGACATCGTGTTTTCCTATGCGACCGGCTACGACAAGGTCAGCGGACGCGACTGGCTGATCTCCGGGCCGGTGGAAGATGCAGCGGTCAAGGCCAAGCTGAAGGAACGCAACTTCATCGTCCACTCATCGCTGGCATTCCGAAGGGCGAGCCTGGAGCCGCTGGGGTTCT
>JANMHN010000482.1:0-1966 GCA_031375185.1 Allobosea sp.
TGCGCTGATGAGCAGGCCAAAACTGCTGATGCTGGATGAGCCCTCTCTTGGCCTCGCCCCGCTGATCGTGAAGCAGATTTTCGACACGATCCGTGATCTCAACAAGACCGAGGGGCTGACCGTGTTCCTGGTCGAGCAGAATGCTTTTCATGCGCTCAAGCTCGCCCATCGCGGCTATGTCATGGTCAATGGCGTCATCACCATGAGCGGAACCGGCAAGGAACTGCTCGCCAACCCGCAGGTCCGCGCCGCCTATCTCGAAGGCGGGAGGCATTGATGGGTGTTGCACGGCGTCATTCCGGGGCGGCGAAGCCGAGCCCGGAACCATCACATCAAAAACCGCACAATCCGGTGTTCGGAGAACCAGACGCTGTTTGTCGGTATTGATGGGTTCCGGGCCTGCCGCTCGGGCGGCATCCCGGAATGACGTTTCGCCGATCATCAACGGGAGTTTCTGATGCAAGGCATCCTCTACGAAGAACCATCGATCTGGCTGTTCATTCTTGTCACGATTATCATGGGCGGCTGGGCGGCCTGGATGACCGGCCGGGCCATCGCGCTGACCTGGCGGCCCCTGTGGAACCTCCCGCTCTATATCCTGGTTTTGGCCGCCGTGGTGCGCTTCATCCATTTTGCGTTGTTTGGCGGCACCTTGCTGACACTGCATTATCTGCTGGTCGATGCCCTGTTTCTCTTTGGCTTTGCGCTGGCGGGATATCGCTACACACGCACGACACAGATGACGACGCAGTATCGCTGGATGTATGACAGGACCGGCCCGTTTGGCTGGAAAGAAAAAGCCGGAACCTGACAGGTTTCGACGGTTGCACGCAGCGCGTTCGGATCATTCGCGCCGGGTGCGACAAAAGTTTCAAGATTTCACGAGCTTGACGGGTGACATCGCAGTTGAAAAGCGCAAGACTGCACAACACGGTGGTGTCACGCGCCGGGGCAGACAGAGCACAGGGTTGGTCTGGTCTGCATTCCAACAAGGGAGAAAGTATCCATGAAGAAAATCCTGTTGAGCGGCATCGCGCTCGGCACGGTCCTCGCTTTTTCAAGCGTGGCCCAGGCACAGATCAAGCTCGGCGTAGCCGGCCCGATCACCGGCCCCAACGCATCCTTCGGCGCGCAACTCAAGAACGGCGTCGAGCAGGCTGTCGAAGACATCAACGCGGCTGGCGGCATCATGGGCCAGCGCATCACCGTTTCGATCGGCGACGATCGTTCGGATCCGAAGGAAGGCGTCTCGGTCGCCAACAAGTTCACCGCTGACGGCATCAAATGGGTTGTCGGCCACTTCAACTCGGGCGTCACCATGCCTGCGTCGGAAGTTTATGCGGAGAATGGCATCATCTTCAACACGCCATCCGCAACCAACCCGCGCATCACCGAGCGTGGCCTGTGGAACGCCTTCCGCACCTGCGGCCGGGATGATCAGCAGGGCGCGGTTGCAGCTGATTTCATCGTCAAGAACATGAAGGGCAAGAAAGTCGCTGTCGTTCATGACAAGACCACCTACGGCCAGGGCCTCGCCGATGAAACCCGCAAGGCCATGAAGGCCGCCGGGGTCAACGATGTGCTCTATGAAGGCGTCAACACGGGCGAGAAGGATTTCTCCGCTCTCGTCTCGAAGCTGAAAGCGGCTGGCGCCGATCTCGTCTATTGGGGTGGCCTTCACACCGAAGGCGGCCTGATTGTTCGCCAGATGCGTGACCAGGGTCTCAACACCGTCCTGATGTCCGGTGACGGCATCACCTCTGACGAGTTCGCAGCCATCGGCGGCCCAGGCACCGAAGGCACGCTGATGACATTCCCGCCAGACCCACGCAAGCGTCCGGAAGCGGCCGCTGTCGTGAAGAAGTTCGAAGCGAAGAAGTTCAACCCTGAAGCCTACACCCTCTACAGCTATGCAGCTGTAGAGATCTTCAAGCAGGCTGCTGAAGGCGCGAAATCGCTCGATCCG
>JANMHN010000012.1:0-11765 GCA_031375185.1 Allobosea sp.
GCCTGGTGGGGCTATGCCACCGGCTTTGCCGGTTTGATGATCGCGCTGCTCTCGCCGCTGCTAGGCGGCATCGCCGACATGACAGGTCCGCGCAAGCCGTGGATCGCGGTGTTCGGGGCCATGCTGGTGGCCGGTTCAGGCATGCTCTGGTTTGCGGTGCCCGGCCATCCGTCAGCCGTGCCCATTGCGCTGTGCGGCTTCGTGCTGGCGAGCATCGGCGCGGAGTTTGCCACGGTGTTCAACAATGCCATGATGACACGCCTTGTCCCCCCTTCGCGGATCGGGCGGCTGTCGGGCACCGGTTGGGCCGTGGGCTATCTGGGCGGGCTGGTCGCCCTCGTGATCATGCTCGGCTTTCTGGCGGCCAGCCCGGAAACAGGCAAGACAATCCTCGGCATTGATCCCGCCCTTGGGCTTGACCCGGCCGCACGCGAGGGCGACAGGATCAGCGGTCCGCTGACCGCGCTGTGGTTCGTGATTTTCGTCGCGCCGATGTTTCTGCTCACCCCCGACATGCCAAGAACAGGCATCCGGCTGCGAAAAGCCGCCGGACAAGGCCTTGCGCAGCTCAAGGCCACATTGGCGCAGGTGCGGCGATCGCCGTCCATGGCGCGTTTTCTGATCGCCAACATGATCTATCAGGACGGTTTGGTGGCGCTGTTCGCCTTCGGCGCGATCTATGCTGCGGGCGTGTTCGGCTGGTCCACCATCGAAGTCGGCATTTTCGGCATCCTGTTGACCGTCACGGGCGTGTTCGGCGCTCTCGCGGGCGGCTGGCTTGATGACAGGATCGGCGGCAAACCGGTGGTGCTGGGCTCGATCCTTGTCCTGATCCTCACCTGCGTCGGCATCCTGTCGCTTGGCAAGGCCCACATCCTCTTTGTCATTCCGGTGGCTCCTGCAACACCCGGAGACGGGCTGTTCGGCAGCGTGCCGGAGCAGGTCTATCTTGGGCTTGGGCTGCTGATCGGGCTGGTGGCAGGGCCGATGCAGGCAGCCTCGCGCAGCCTTCTGGCGCGTCTGTCACCGCCGGGCCAGACGGGGCAGTTCTTCGGGCTGTTCGCATTGTCAGGCAAGGTCACGAGCTTCATGGGGCCGACGCTGGTGGCACTTGTGACAGATCTGAGCAACAGGCAGGAAGCAGGCCTGGCTGTCCTGATCGTCTTCTTTGCAACAGGTGCCTGGCTGCTGGCAGGGGTCGCTTCCCCGAAAAATTGACAGGCGAGCCGTTGGCCAGAGGGCAACAGGTCAAGATTTGGCCCTGATTGCCGCCCACACCACATCAGGACTTTCGGCAAACCTCAAACATTCATCATTGGTTAACCATAACATCAGACCGTTCAGACCTGACAATTTCCTGACCCACGCGGATGCAAGCCATCCTTGGATGAAACTGGTTCCATGACATTGAAGACAGCCTGCGCCTGCATGTTTGCCGCCCTTGTTCTCAGCCAGCCGGCGATGGCGCATCCACATGTCTGGGTCACGGTGAAATCGGACATCATTTACCGTGATGGCAGGGTCAGCGCTGTGCGCCACGCCTGGACATTCGATGAGGCTTATTCGGCCTTCGCGGTCCAGGGCCTTGACAAGAACGGTGATGGCAAACTGTCGAAAGACGAACTTTCCGACCTGGCAAAGGTCAATGTCGAGTCACTGCACGAGTTCGATTTCTTCACGTCAGCCAAGGCCAGCGGCGCCAAGCAGGATTTCAGCCAGCCTGTCGATTATGACCTGAGCTACGACAAGGCGCAGCTCACGCTGACTTTCACCTTGCCGCTGAAGGCCGCGCCAAGCCAGCGCACCTTCTCGTTGGAGGTGTTCGATCCGACCTGGTTCGTCTCGTTCTCGCTTGCGGAGGGCGACGACGCGGTGAAAACCGTCGGCGCACCTGCAGGCTGCGCCCGGACCATCACCCGGCCCCGCACGCTTGACCAGACCCAGCAACAGCGCTTGTCAGAAGACTTCTTCACCTCGGCCGCCGGAGCGAGTTTTGGAACCGGCTTCGTCAACCGGGTTCTGGTGGCATGTCCCTGACAAGACTGTCGCCGGACAACGGGACAGGCCTTGTCAGCGCCCCTCATGATGGCGGCCTGAAGCTCGTCATCATGCTTGCCGCACTTGCCATCATCGGCTCCGTGATCGTTCTGCTGGCATGGTGGCTGGCACCTTCGGCTCCGCCGCCCCCCGTCCGCAGTCCCTTCGGTGTCGGCCCGCGTGAGGCTGCACCTGCCGCGAACGGCCTTGGTGCCATGATCGCGGCCTATCAGGCCGGATTTTACCGCGAGTTGACCGCAACGCTCAAACTGTTGAAGGAGAGCGCAGCCGCGCTCCCGGCACTGCTGGGGCTTGGTTTCGCCTATGGCGTGATCCATGCGGCAGGCCCTGGCCATGGCAAGGCGGTGATCTCGGCCTACATTCTTGCCGATGACCGTTCCGCCATCTGGCGCGGATTCTCGCTCTCGCTGGCTGCGGCTCTGGTTCAGGCCGTTGTGGCCATCGCGCTGGTGGGCATTTTCACGCTCATGCTCAAGGCCACAGCGCGGAGCATGAACGAGGCCACGCGCTGGGTCGAGATCGCCAGCTTTGCCGCGATCACACTGATCGGACTTGCGATCCTCTGGCGCAAGGCCGGCATCCTGATCGCCGCCTGGCGCGGCGACGTGTCAGCCTGCGCGCCCGGATGCGCGCATGACGCAGCCTTGCCTGCGCCCCGGCGCCGTCCCTTCAGGGAAACGGCGGGCGTGGTGCTGGCGGCGGGGGTCAGGCCCTGTGCAGGCGCGATCATCGTGCTGGTATTTGCAGCCTCGCAGGGCATCATCTGGGCTGGAATCGCCGCCACGCTGGCCATGGCGATGGGCACCGCGCTGACCACGGGCGCGCTGGCGCTGCTGGCGGTCGGCATGAAGAATGTCGCGCTGGCGCTTGCAGGCGGGCGCGGCAACAAGGCCGCCATCGCGATCCGCGTGCTGGAGTGCCTCGCGGCGGCATGCGTTGCCGTGCTGGGCGCCTTCCTGCTGTTCGGCTATCTCACGACAGGTGCCGCAACCTGACAACCACGCAAGGCATGACGGTATCAGCTTCAGGCATCAGAAGTTGCGTCAGCCTTGTTGACATGAAATCCGGCACGGTTAGGTTCCGTCCCCTGACAAAAGCCGCACAAGCGGCTCCTGGCGTCACAGCCAGCACCGGGAGGGTGGCACGACATGCAAAGCGCGATGCAAGGCGCGGGGCAAGGCGCGGTGAATTCTGCGATGCAGGGCGCTGCACCCATGCAGGACAGACAGCACAATCCTGCGCAGCCTTCCGCCGTGTCGCTCACGGGCATCGACATCACCTTCAACCTCAAGAATGGCGGCCGCTATCAGGCCGTGAAGGGCATCGCGCTTGATGTGGCGCACGGCGAATTCGTGTCGGTGGTCGGCCCGACGGGCTGCGGCAAGTCCACGCTGCTGAATGCCGCAGCCGGTTTGCTCAAGCCAAGCGCAGGCAAGGTTGGCATCCTGGACGAGCCGCTGGCGGGCCTCAACCTCCAGGCTGGCTATCTCTTCCAGCTCGATACGCTGATGCCGTGGAAAACGGCTTTGCAGAATGTGGCCGTGGCCCTGGAATCCCAAGGCGTGACAGGCAAGGAGGCCGAAGAGCGCGCCCATGCCTGGTTGGCCCGCGTCGGCCTTCGTGCCTTCACGGATCGCTATCCCCACATGCTCTCGGGCGGGCAGAAAAAGCGCGTGGCATTGGCGCAGGTGCTGATCCGCGATCCGAAGATCTTGCTGATGGACGAGCCTTTCGGCCCGCTCGACGCCCAGACACGGCAGATCATGGGCAATCTCCTGCTCGATCTGTGGAGCAAGGACCGCAAGGCCGTGATGTTCGTGACACATGATCTGGAAGAGGCCATCTCGCTCTCTGACAGGGTTGTCGTGATGTCTGCCGGTCCGGCGGCCACCATCGTCGGTAACTACAAGGTGTCGCTTGGCAGGCCGCGCGACATTGCTGACATCCGGCTCGACAAGGATTTCCACGACATCCACCGCCAGATCTGGCAGACGCTCAAGGTCGAAGTCCAGAAAGCCTATGCCGCTGGCGAAGGGAAGGACATGGCATGATGCTGACGTCCTGTTTCGCTTGCCTGTCTGGTGTCATCCCCGGCGCGCGCAGCGCGGGAAGGGGATCCATCTTTCCGTTGTACCCAGAATGGACCCCCTTCCCGGCCCTGCAGGCCGCCGGGGATGACACCGGGATTCGGACATGACCACCCATTCCCGCCTCAAGATCACGGCCCTGCAAATTCTCGTCGCCCTCGGCTTCCTCCTCGCTTGGCATGTGTCCACCACCACGGCGCTGTTCGCCGAACCCAAGAAGATGCAGTTCTTCTTTTCCACACCCGTCGACGTCGTCGCCCGCACCTGGAAGCAGTTTGTCGGTGGCGAAATCTGGTATCACCTGGGCATCACGCTGACGGAAACCGTGCTCGCCTTCGTCTTTGGTGCCACAGGCGGGGTCTTGTGCGGCTTTCTGTTTGCCCGCAAAGAGCTTCTGGCTGCGGTCTTCGACCCCTACATCAAGGCCGCCAATGCCTTGCCGCGCGTGGTGCTGGCGCCCATCTTCGCGCTCTGGTTCGGGCTTGGCATCTGGTCGAAGGTGGCGCTCGGCTTCACGCTGGTGTTCTTCATCGTTTTCTTCGCAGTCTATCAGGGCGTGCGCGAAGTCTCGCAGACCGTGCTGGCCAATGCGCGCATGCTGGGCATGAACGAGCGGCAACTGATGCGCCATGTCTACTGGCCCGCCGCGATGACCTGGATGTTCTCGAGCCTGCACACTTCGGTCGGCTTCGCGCTGGTCGGGGCCGTCGTTGGCGAATATCTCGGTTCGTCCGCCGGGCTTGGCTACAAGATCCACGAGGCCGAAAGCGTTTTCGACGTGACGGGCGTGTTTTCGGGCATGCTGATCCTCACCATCTTCGTGTTGATCCTTGATACGATCGTCACGATGATCGAAAACCGTCTTCTGGTCTGGCGTCCGGGACAGGCATCCACAAGCGCCAACGGTTGACCGAAACACCAAGCAGCCGCCAGAAGGCTGCAACATGGAGGAGACATACATGACCAGTGATCGCATGATCATTCATCGCAGGACCGTGCTGGCAGGCCTTGGTGCAACCGGCTTTGCAGGTCTCGCCATGCCTGCCATCGCACAGCGTGCGCCTGAGAAGGCCAAGGTCACGCTCGGCGTCGGCGGGCGGGCGCTGCTGTATTACCTGCCGCTTGCCATCGCCGACCGGCGCGGCTTCTTCAAGGAACAAGGCATCGAGATCGAGATCAATGATTTTGCCGGTGGCGCGCGCTCCTTGCAGGCACTTGTCGGCGGCTCGGTCGATGTGGTGGCCGGAGCCTATGAGCACACCATCCGCATGCAGGCCAAGGCGCAGGACATCCGCGCCGTGGTCGAGATGGGACGCTTTCCGGGCATCGTGATCGCCGCCCGCAAGGAACTTGCGGGCCGTATCAAGACACCCGCCGATTTCAAGGGCCTCAAGCTCGGTGTCACCGCGCCGGGTTCCTCGACCGCGCTGACGATCCAGTATGCCATGGTCAAGGCTGGTCTCAAGGCCACCGACGCGCCGATCATCGGCATCGGCAATGGTGCCAGCGCCGTGGCTGCCGTCATCCAGGGCCAGGTCGACGTGATCTCGCATCTTGACCCTGTCGTGTCGAAGCTCGAAGCCGATGGCCTGATCGTGCCGATCATCGACACACGCACCGAAGCTGGCACGCGCGGCCTGTTTGGCGGCTCGAACCCTGCCGCCGTCATCTACGCACGTCAGGAGTTCATCGAGAAGAACCCCGAAACCATGCAGCGTATCGTCAACGCCACGGTCAAGGCACTGAAATGGCTGGAAACAGCCAGCGCCGACCAGGTGGCGGACACCGTGCCGCCCGAATACCACCTCGGCGACCGCGCGGTGTACCTGCAGGCCGTCAGCAAGCTGAAGGAAAGCTATTCGCGCACCGGCATCGCCAGCGCGGACGGCATGAAAAGCGTGCTCGACGTGCTGAAGACGCTTGATCCTGAGCTGGCCAATGCAACAGTCGATCTGACAAAGACCTTCAATCCGGCTTTTGCGCAACGCGCGGTGAGCTGATGCTTCGCCCTCTCCCCCAACCCCGCTCCCTGAACGGGAGAGGGGAGGCACCGCCGCTTGTTTCTTCCCTCTCCCGTTCAGGGAGAGGGACCGAGGGAGAGGGCTTTGCATGAACATCCTCTCCATCCAGTCACATGTCGCCTATGGTCATGTCGGCAATTCGTCCGCCGTGTTTCCCATGCAGCGGCTTGGCTGCGAGGTCTGGCCGATCCACACCGTGCAGTTCTCGAACCATACCGGTTATGGCGCCTGGAAGGGCCGGGTGTTCGACGGATCGATGATCGACGAGATCATGGAGGGCATCGCCGACCGGGGCGTGCTGCCATCATGCGATGGCGTCATCTCAGGCTACATGGGCTCGGCAGACATCGGCCACGCTATCCTATCTGCCGTGGCGCGGGTGAAGGCGGCAAACCCCAGCGCGCTCTATGCCTGTGATCCGGTGATCGGTGATGTTGGACGCGGCATCTTTGTGCGCCCCGGCATTCCGGAGTTCATGCGCGACAAGGCCATGCCGATGGCCGATGTGGTGACGCCAAACCAGTTCGAACTTGAATATCTCACGGGCCTGCCGGTCGGCACGCTCGATGAAGCGAAATCTGCGGTCGCTGCCTTGCGCAGGACCGGACCGGGGGTCGTGCTGCTGACCTCGATGGTGACGGCCGAGACACCCCCTGATGCGATCGACATGCTCGCGGCTGACGGCACCGGAACATGGCGTGTGCGAACGCCAAGGCTCGGCCTCAGCATCAATGGCGCAGGCGACGCGATCATGGCGTTGTTCTTCGTGCATTATGCCCGGACGCGATCCGCGCCTGAAGCGCTCGGTCAGGCAGCCGCCTCGATCTACGGTCTGCTCAGGCGCACGGCAGAAGCGGGCTCCCGCGAAATCCTGACAGTCGCCGCGCAGGACGAGTTCGTGAACCCGTCCAGACGGTTCAGCGTGGAGGCGGTGTAGCGTACCGATTTGCCGTCTTTACGAGCGCAGCGAAGCAATCCAGAACGGCGGCGCACAAAAGGCTGGATTGCTTCGCTGCGCTCGCAATGACGATGTGACTCACCCCACCCCTGCCGCCTTGCTCACCTGCCCGCGCACACGCAACCAGTGCATGACGATGGCGGCGGTCAGGATCGCGCCACCAGCCAGGTCAAACCTGATATCCGCCGCCAGCAAAAGGCAGCCGCCGACCGTGGCCAGCACGCGCTCGATGAGGTTGGCGGATTTCAGCGCATAGCCCGTTGCCCCGATCACCAGCCCCACCATCGCATAAGATGAGGTTGTCAGCACGGCGAGCACCCCCATCCAATGCCCGAACGTGTCGGGCAGCTTGCCTTCGGGCGTCAGCATGAGCAGATACATGCCCTCTGGCGTCAGGCAGAACATGAAGGGCACGAGGAAGGCGGGAAGCGTGTATTTCCAGGCCTGCATCATGGTCGCAAAGGGCTTGCCGCCGCAGATGGCGGAGGCCGCGAACGGCGCAAGCGCGGTCGGCGGCGAGACATCGGCCAGCACGGCATAGTAGAACATGAACATGTGCGCGGCGGGTTCAGGGATGCCGACCTTGACCAGCGCCGGCACCAGCATGACGGCGGCGATGATGTAGCTGGCGGTGACGGGCACCGCGAGACCAAGGATCCACATCGCCAGCGCGGCAAGCAGGATGACCAGGAAGCGCGACCCTCCGCCGAATTCGACGATGATGCCCGACAGCGTCAGGCCAAGCCCGGTGAGATTGACCACGCAGACGATGATCCCGGCGCAGGCACAGGTGGCGATGATGCCGAGCGTCGAGCGCGAACCATCGGTGATCGCCTCGATCATGCGGGTCGCATCTTCGCCGATGGGGCGGCCAGCCCGCCTGGCCGACCAGGCCTGCCAGCCGGAGACAGCAATGGCCATGGCCATGCCCCAGAAGATGCTGACCGAGATGCGTCCGTCGAACAGTTCATCGGGACCAAGCGTCTTCGCCAGCCCGCTGGCACCGAAAGCCCAGGCAAAACCTGCGAAAACACAGCCCGTGACAAAGGCCGACATCGTCACGAGCCGCGAATCCTCCCGCAGCATCGACAGGCCAAACGCGATGGCGATGGACCAGAAGACCGCCATGAAGGATGAGAAGCCCAGCGCTAGGAACACCGCGATCGCGGCCAGCGACAGGAAATGGTAGCCTTGGCTCTTGGTCAGTTCCCACAGCGACGCGTCCGACGTCTTGACCGGCTTGATGTCGAGGCGGCGCGTGTCGGCCTCCGTCATCAGCCAGCAGGAGAGGTAGTAGAGGATGGTCGGAATGGTCGCATAGACCAGGATCATCAGATAGCTGACGTCGAGATATTCGGCGATGATGAAGGCGGCGGCCCCGAGCGTTGGAGGCGACAGCGTCGCTCCGATGCCGGCAGCCGAGAGCAGCCCACCCCCGATATGGGGCGGATAGCCCGAGCGCTTGAGCATGGGCCAGGCCAGCGAGGCAACGGTCACTGTCGTGGCGACGCCCGATCCCGACACGGTGCCGAGCAGGAAGCCCGACGCCACGACAGCCCTGCCGGGCGCCGCAGGCGAAGGCTTCTTGCCGAACAGGGCAAAGGCCCAGTCGATGAAGAAACGGCCTGCACCGCCCCGGTCCAGCACCGCGCCATAGAGCGTGAACAGGATGATGAAGGTCGCCGCCACATCCATCGGTGTCGAGAAAATGCCCTCCAGTGTCAGGTAGTTCTGGCCGATGATGCGGTTCAGCGAAAAACCGCGATGGTCGAAGGGTTCGGGCATCGAAGGGCCGAAATAGCAGTAGAGCAGGAAGCCGATGGTGACGGCTGGCAAGATCCAGCCCACCGTGCGCCGTGTCGCTTCAAGAATGAGCAGCATCAGCGCTGCCCCCAGCACCAGGTCATCCGCTGTCGGGCGGGTGGCCCGCGTCTTGATCTCCTCGCCGAACTCCAGCAGATACCAGGCGGAATACAGCGCGACGAACACCAAAAGCCAGTCGAACACCTGCGTGCGCGCCAGGAACCTGTTGGCCGTGACAAGTGGATAGGTGGCGAAGACCATTCCCACAAGGATCGCAAGACCGCTTGCGAAGCTGCTGCGCTGGAAGACGCGCGCTTCGATCACGACAAAGATGATCCAGCCAAGTCCCAGAAGCGCGGTGATCAGCTCTTCGGTTGTGATGCGGCGCGCCTCGGCAGACCTGCCGCCTCGCACCAGGGGATAGAGCAGGAAGATCAGGGCAAGCGTCAGCGCCAGGAAACTGGAGCGGTAAAAGGTCGTGTTGACGGAAAACTGGGTCCAGAACAGCCCATAGGCCCCAAGGCCGAAGGCACCGATGCCAGTCAGCCAGCCAAGCCAGCCTGTTGCGCGCTGTGCGGGGCCGCCCTCTGAATCCGACGAGAGCTTCTCCAGCTCCTCGGCGGACAGCTGAACCATCTCCGGCTTTGCCCCTGTCGCCATGCCCCTGCACTCCCGCCTGCCGCCAGCTTCGCCGGTCTTGCGACCATGCTTAACAGAGAAAAGCCCCAATGCCAGAGCATCGGGGCTTCAATCATGACAAAACAGGCTTTGGAGAAAACCAGCCTTGAAAGGCACCGGTTTACATTGCGACGCCCTTTGACTTGAAGAAGGCTTCGGAGGCCGGATGGAAAGGCACTGCGGATTTGGCTGCTGCGCCCTGAAGTGTCAGTCGGCGGGCTTCAGGATGGATTTTCTGCACCTCGTCCAGATTGCTGAAGATGCCGTTCAACGCTATGGTGATCTGGTCGTTCTTGGCTTTCGCGCTGACCACCAGCACATTGGCCACGCCAAGGCCTGAAACCGCATTCGGCTGGCCGGCATAGGCTGCGGCAGGCAGGTTGAAGGGCCTGTAAAGCCCCGGAAACTGGCGTTCCATCTTCGCCAGTTCGTCACCTGTCGGGATGAATTGCAGCGCAGGCTGACCGGACGTCGCCAGATCACGGACGGCAGCTGTCGGAACGCCGCCGATCCAGAAGAAGGCGGCAACCTTGCCGTCCTTCAAGGCTCCAGCCGATTCCGCCACGCCCAGGTTGTCGCGCGTGATGTCTGTCTTGGTGTTGAGGCCAGCGGCCTCGAGAACGCGGTCGGCAATGGATTCGGTTGACGACCCGGCAGAGCCGACAGACACCCGCTTGCCCTTGAGGCTGGCAACATTGGTGATGCCCACGCCTTGCGCGCCGACAACGTGCAGGAATGAATCATACAGCACGGCGAAGACCCGGATATCGAGCTTGCCGTCTTTGGCGTAGGCACCTGTCCCGGTCATGGCGTCATAGGCCGAGTCAAGCGTCGAGAATCCGATATCGGCATCACCCGCCGCGACCAGCTTGCAGTTGTCGACGGAGCCGCCCGTGACCTGGGCGGTAGCCTGCATGTTCGGCACCTTCTCGGTCAGGATCTTGGCCAGACCTCCGCCATAGGGATAAAACACGCCGCCGGTGCCGCCGGTGACGATGGTGATGCGCTGCTTCGCCTGCGCCAGAGCGGGCGCTGCGAACAGGGCAGACGCGCCCAGCCCAAGACCGCCAGCGACAACGGCGCGGCGTGAAATCAAATCTGTCATGTCAATCCTCCCAGAGTGAACAGGCCTCGCCGTCACATATGGAGGCGGGGTTGGAACGGTATTTAGGTGGCTGGTTGCAGTCTGACCAGTGGGGGATGATGGTTTGGTTGATCGAGCCGACGATCTGCCGGTGGTCATCCCGGCCTTGAGCCGGGATCGTTAACGGGTGTGAGACTGTTCTGGACAGGCTGCGCCAGCGTTCGTGGCGATCCCGGATCAGGTCCTCGATGACGACGATGGTTGATCTGGCCTCAAAATTCTTTGCCAATGCCGGGCATTCTGCTTTGCTTGCCGTGAACAAGGAGTACCACCCATGGTCAAGCCCTCCGTCCTCTGGCGCGAACTCACCTATGAAGACCTCAATGCACTGGCCGCGCGCAATGCGGTCGTGCTGTTGCCCATCGCGTCGATGGAGCAACACGGCCCGCATCTGCCGGTCGGGGTTGACACCATTCTGTGCGAGAATGTCTGCCGTGTGGCTGCGGAAGCGCTCGTCGGCGAGGTGCCGGTGGTGGTCGCGCCCACTGTCTGGTGCGGCATGGCCGAGCATCACATGGTGTTTGGCGGTACCTTCACGTTCGACATCCCGACCTATCGGGCGGTGCTGCTGGCTTTCCTCACCAGCATCCACCGCGCGGGCTTTTCCCGCGTTGCCATCGTCAACGGCCATGGCGGCAACATGAGCGCGCTCAATGCCTTCCTGCCGGATTTCGCGCGCGAGACGTCGCTGCGCCTCTACGCGACCACCTATTTCATGCTGGCGGTCGAGGAGATGAAGCCGTTTCTCGACCGCCAGAACGGTGTGCGCCACGCCTGCGAGGTCGAAACCTCGATGATGATGGAGCTGACACCGGATCTGGTGAAGACGGACCGGCTGGCCGAGGCCCATGGGCCGATGTTCGATGACACACGCTCCGTGCTTGCGCCGGAGTGGCAGTCGTTCCGCACGATCCGATCGCTATCCGCCAACGGTGTCATCGGCGACGCGCGGACCGCCTCAGCCGCGAAGGGTGTCAGGATCATTGCGGCCTGCGCCGAGGCGCTCGCTGCGAAGC
>JANMHN010000043.1:0-7271 GCA_031375185.1 Allobosea sp.
CCATCTTCATTGATCGGGTAGCGCGGATCGTCGACCAACCTGATCAGCGAGGCCAGGTCTGACGCCTGCCACATGCGCCCCGTGAGGGACTCGCGCGCCGCGTTCGGATCGGGCGAGGTGCGGATGATGCGGATGACCTCGTCGATGTTGGCCACGGCAATCGCAAGCCCGCACAGGACATGCGCCCTCTCGCGCGCCTTGGTCAAAAGGAACTTCGTTCGGCGCGAAATGACCTCCTCGCGGAAGTCAACGAAGGCCGTGATGAAATCCTTGAGATTGAGCGTTTCAGGCCTGCCGCCATTCAACGCAACCATGTTGCAGCCAAAGCTGGTCTGCAGCGGCGTGAACCGGAAAAGCTGGTTGAGCACCACATCCGCGACAGCATCGCGTTTCAGCTCGATGACCATCCGCATGCCGTCACGGTCGGACTCGTCGCGGAGATCAGAAATGCCCTCAAGGCGCTTTTCGCGCACCAGATCGGCAATCTTCTCCAGAAGCGACGCCTTGTTGACCTGATAAGGCAGCTCATGAACGATGATCGCGTCACGCTCCTTGCGGATTTCCTCGATCTCGGTTTTCGCACGCATGATCACCGAGCCTCGGCCCAGGTGATAGGCAGCACGGATGCCGCCGCGGCCCATGATGAAGGCGCCGGTGGGAAAATCCGGGCCAGGAATGATCTCGATCAGCTCGTCGATCGTGATTTCGGGATTGTCGATATAGGCCACGCAGGCGTCGATGACCTCGCCAAGGTTGTGCGGCGGGATATTCGTGGCCATGCCAACGGCGATGCCGCCCGCTCCATTGACCAGCAGGTTGGGATAACGCGCCGGCAGAACCGATGGTTCTTCCTTTGAATCGTCGTAGTTGGCCAGGAAATCGACGGTTTCCTTGTCGAGATCTTCCAGCAGCGCCATGGCCGGGCGCGCAAGGCGGCTCTCGGTGTAGCGCATCGCCGCAGGCGGATCGCCATCGACCGAGCCGAAATTGCCCTGGCCATCAACCAGCATCAGGCGCATCGAGAAATCCTGTGCCATGCGCACCAGCGCATCATAGATCGCCTGGTCGCCATGGGGATGATACTGGCCCATGACATCGCCGACGATGCGGGCCGACTTCACGTACTTGCGGTCCGGGGTGAAGCTGTTTTCCCACATCGCATAAAGGATGCGGCGATGCACAGGCTTGAGCCCGTCGCGTACGTCGGGCAAGGCGCGGCTCACGATCACGCTCATGGCATAATCGAGATAGCTTTTCCTCATCTCGTCGGTGATCGAGATCGGCTTGATGTCACTGCCGCTGGCCGGAACCGGCGGATCGACCGGCTTGATGTCGTCGTCGCTCACTTCAGAATTCCGTGATCAATGTCTGATAACACGGGTCTAGACGATTCAAGCCTGTGAAGCTAGCAAAACAGGACGCAATCCACGGCGTAATTTCTGTCGGAAAATCAATATATTAGAGATGCATTTTCAGCCAGATTGCTGTTGCGTCATCGCTGCGCTTCCAGCGTGGTTTGATGATCCCGTCCGGATCGGTCCCGTGCTCGAATCGGCGCAAGTGCCGCGCAACCTCCGCCAGTCCATCGCTTCGCACCGATGCCATCAGGCTTGACGGTGTCGGGAACAGACCATAGCGCAGCTCCGCCGCCGCGAAACCATCCGTCATCAGGAGGATGTCGGCCTGATCGGCGGCAATGCCCGCTTTTTTCAGATGCGCCAGAAAGCCGCGATCCGGCGAGAGGATCATGGACTTGCCATGGGCCAACGCAACGCCGCGCATCGCCCGAAGCTCTGCCAATGCCTCTGGCTCGCGGTAGCGCCGTGCAGGATCGCCGCCTGTTCCCAGTTTTGCCACAAGCGCTGCTTCCGCGTCTTCGCTGAGCGCTGTTGCCCCAAAGCTCATCACAGGCCCGGTGCCGACCATGACCAGCGCGCGGCAGTCACCAACCCACGTCAACATCACGCCCGCATCTGACGCGCTCGCCAGCATGAAGGAGCCGCAGGGCAGTTCCCAGGCGTGCTCGGTGTCGCGCCTGCGTTCGGCCTCGAAGCAGACGATGAGATCCTCCGCTGCATCGGCGACAAGCCTGGCGGGATCAGGCTCATCCGCATGCCGGGTGAAGGCCTCGTGCGTGCGCTGCGCCAGCCAGGCGGCATCGCTGCCCGCGCCCATGAAAGGCTCGCCAAGGCCGGTTGCCCCATCAATGACCCAGGCATGGGGGCCAGAAAGCCCCACACGGTCCTCATTGGCTCTGTCCCGAAACCCGCCGACACTGATCTGGTCGATGACCTCGATATGCGCCATGCCTTACTCCGCCGCGCGGCGCGTCTTGAGAGGGCGGCGGGCCAGCACCTCCTTGAGGAAATGCCCGGTATAGCTGGCGGCCACCTTGCAGATGTCCTCTGGCGTGCCCTCAGCCACCACCATGCCGCCGCCATCGCCGCCTTCCGGGCCCATGTCGATGACCCAGTCCGCCGTCTTGATCACCTCGAGGTTGTGCTCGATGACCACGACGCTATTCCCCTGTTCGACCAGTTCATGCAGCACCTCCATCAGCTTGGCGACGTCATGGAAATGCAGGCCCGTGGTCGGCTCGTCCAGAATGTAGAGGGTGCGGCCGGTGGCTCGCTTTGACAGCTCCTTGGAGAGCTTCACGCGCTGCGCCTCGCCGCCAGAGAGGGTTGTCGCCTGCTGGCCGACCTTGACATAATCGAGGCCGACACGCTTGAGCGTCTCCATCTTGTCGCGGATGATGGGCACGGCCTTGAACAGGTCAGCTGCCTCCTCGACCGTCATGTCGAGAACATCGGCGATGGAATGGTCGCGGAACTTCACCTCCAGCGTCTCGCGGTCGTAGCGCTTGCCCTTGCAGACATCGCAGGTGACATAGACATCGGGCAGGAAGTGCATTTCGATCTTGATGACGCCGTCACCCTGGCAGGCCTCGCAGCGCCCGCCCTTGACGTTAAACGAGAAGCGGCCCGGCTGGTAGCCACGTGCCTTCGCCTCCGGAAGCGCCGAAAACCACTCGCGGATGGGCGTGAACGCGCCAGTGTAGGTCGCCGGATTGGAGCGCGGGGTGCGGCCGATGGGCGACTGGTCGATGTCGATGACCTTGTCGAGATGTTCGAGCCCCTCCAGCCGGTCAAACGGCGCGGGATGCTCGATCGAGCCGTTCAGCTTGCGCGCCACGGCCTTGTAGAGCGTGTCGATCACCAGCGTTGACTTGCCGCCGCCCGAAACACCGGTGATGCAGGTGAAAGTGCCAAGCGGCAACTCGACTGTGACATCCTTGAGGTTGTTGCCGCGCGCGCCGATGAGTTTCAGCACCCTGCCCTTCTGCGGCTTGCGGCGCTTGGCCGGCACGGGCACGGACATTTCGCCGGTCAGATACTTGCCGGTGAGCGACGCAGGGTTGGCCATGACCTCTGCAGGCGTGCCCTTGGCGACGATCTCGCCGCCATGAATGCCTGCGCCGGGGCCGACATCGACCACATAGTCGGCTTGCAGCACGGCATCTTCGTCATGCTCGACCACGATCACGGTGTTGCCCAGATCACGCAGGCGGCGCAGCGTGCCGAGCAGGCGTTCGTTGTCGCGCTGGTGCAGGCCGATGGATGGCTCGTCGAGCACGTAGAGCACGCCGGTGAGGCCCGACCCGATCTGGGAGGCCAGCCGGATGCGCTGGCTTTCTCCACCTGAAAGAGTGCCCGAAGATCGTGACAGCGTCAGGTATTCAAGTCCCACATCCAGCAGGAAAGTCAGCCTGTCGCGGATTTCCTTGAGGATGCGTGTGGCGATCTCGATCTGCTTGGCGTTGAGGTGTCGAGGAAGGTCGCTGAACCAGTCCAGCGCATCACGCACCGAAAGCCTGGCGATCTCGCCTGCATGCTTCATCGCGATCTTCACAGCGAGCGCTTCGGGCTTCAGCCGAAAGCCGTTGCAGGCCTTGCACGGCGTCTCGCTCATGTAACGGCCGATTTCATCCCGCGACCAATCGGATTCGGTCTCGCGGTAGCGGCGCTCGAGGTTGGTGATCACGCCTTCGAACGGCTTGTTAACCTCATAGGACCGGAGGCCGTCATCATAGCCGAACCGCACGGCCTCCTCGCCTGTGCCGTACAGGATCGCGCTGCGGATCTTGTCCGGCAACTCACGCCATGGCTTTGTCATGGAGAAGCCGAAATGCCGCGACAGCGCCTGCAATGTCTGAACGTAATACGGCGAGGTCGATTTGGCCCAGGGCGCGATGGCACCTGCCTTCAGCGTGGCACCATGATCAGGCACGACCATGTCGGCGTCGATGCGCATCTCGTGGCCAAGCCCATCGCAGGTCGGGCAGGCACCGAATGGGTTGTTGAATGAGAACAGGCGCGGCTCGATCTCCGAAATCGTGAAACCCGATACCGGACAGGCAAACTTTGATGAGAAAATCGTGATCCTGGCGTCGCCCTTCTCGTCTTTCTCGTCGGCATATTCGATCGTGGCCAGCCCATCCGCCAATTCCAGCGCAGTCTCGAAACTCTCGGCCAGCCGTGATGCGATGTCGGCGCGCACGACAATGCGGTCCACCACCACATCGATGTCGTGTTTCAGTTTCTTGTCGAGCGCGGGCGCATCCGAAATTTCGTAGAACTGACCGTCGATCTTGACGCGCTGGAAGCCACGCTTCTGATAATCCGCCAGTTCCTTGCGGTATTCGCCCTTGCGGCCCCTGACCACGGGCGCCAGCAGGAAAAGACGGGTTTTCTCGGACAGGGCCAGCACCCTGTCGACCATCTGGCTGATCGTCTGGCTCTCGATGGGGAGCCCGGTGGCGGGAGAATAAGGGATGCCGACACGCGCCCAGAGCAGGCGCATGTAGTCGTAGATCTCGGTGACGGTGGCGACGGTCGAGCGCGGGTTTTTCGATGTGGTCTTCTGTTCGATGGAAATCGCAGGCGACAAGCCGTCGATCTGGTCGACATCAGGCTTCTGCATCATTTCCAGAAACTGGCGGGCATAGGCCGACAACGACTCGACATAGCGGCGCTGGCCCTCGGCATAGATCGTGTCGAACGCCAGCGAGGACTTGCCTGAGCCGGACAGGCCGGTGAACACAACGAGTTTGTCGCGCGGAATGGCCAGATCGACATTCTTGAGGTTGTGTTCTCGCGCGCCCCTCACCGTGATCATGCGCGTGTTGGGGTCCGCAAGCATGTTCCTGTCGAACATGTCTTCAAGCGAGCCGGCTTTCAGCTTGTCGGTCTGGAGCGGATCGGTTTTGCGGGCCATGGGTCACTCGGGGGAAGAAGCTGGATTTTACGTGTAGATAGGGTGCAATTCGCCGCAGGCCAAACCCGCAATGCTGCCGCGATGACGCAGGCGGCACGGCAAAACCCATCCCGGCTGTCATTCGGCCAGTGCAGGCACCCTCAATTGTTGCCGCGATGCCAGGATCCGGCGCTCCTCATCGCTGGCAAAACGCTGGTCCCAATCGGCCACGCGCGGCTCCACCACCCGTTTCCACAGCGGCGGCACAAGCGACATCACGATCATGGTCTTGTAGCCGTAAGGCAGCAAAGGCGCAGCCGCATCCGCTTCAAGCGCCCAGAACGGCTTTGAAGCGAACATGTGATGGTTCGAATGACGCGGCAGATTGTAGAGCACCGCGTTCGAGATCACGTTGTAGCAGTTCCACGCATGCCTTGGCTCGACGCGCGAACCAGGCGCACGGACAAGGCCATAATGCTCGACGTAATTGACAAGTTCGAGATAGGTCTTGCCTTGCAGCGCCAGGATCACGAACACCACAACGCCCGCCCATCCGGCCAGCATGAATGCCGACGCGGCAATGGCCAGTGACATGAACTGCCCACGCAGGGCCAGATTGTGAACCGACCAGACCGGCAGGCCCTTGCGCTGAAGTCTCGCCCGCTCGATGGCAAAGGCGTTGACGAACTGCCCGTGTGTCGAACGCAGCACAAAGGCGAGCACATATTCGCCGCGCCGCGCCGTCGCGGGGTCACGCTCTGTGCAGACATGGCGGTGATGTCCATGGATGTGCTCGATGGCGAAGGTGGTGTCGAGGCTGAAGGCCAGCAGCCAGCGGCTGTGAAGCCATGCCATGAGATTGCCTGTGCGGTGCATCAGTTCATGCGACACGTTGATGCCCGCGCCGCCAAAGAACAGACCGCCCGCAACCAGCATGCCCGCCAGCGACCATGGCCCGGTGGCGGCCCGCGCCGCTGCATGGTCGAGGCCGAACAGACCCCAGATGGCTGCATGGTCGATGAGACCCCACATCGGCTGACCGATGTGCCCGAGCGTGAAAAACAGGCCAAGAGCCATCAGCGGCAAGGTCGCATAGAGGTTGGCATTGTAAAAAACCTGCCCGCTCTGTCCGAGCGTGTCCATGTCTTCGCCGGAATGCTCGTCCCCCACCGTCGTCAGCAAGGCGGTGCCGACATAGACGGCCCATGACCACATGCCGCCTGCCAGGATCGAAGCGATCCACAGCAGCATCAAGAGGTTCATGGTTCCATATCGCGCTGTCTTGAGCATGCCTTCGGTCCCTCCCGCATCTTCATGTAAACGGTTCTCCCCAGCAGAGTGAAGCGAACATAGCAGGAACATCTTGATTTCCGCAAGCGTTGTCTCTTATGTGGTGCAAACTGTGTTCGAGAAGGAGTGTTCGAGATGTCGGGCAGCGTCAACAAAGTCATTCTGGTGGGCAACCTGGGCAAGGATCCAGAGGTGCGGCGCACGCAGAATGGCGATCCCATCGTGAGTTTCAGCATCGCGACCACGGAAAGCTGGCGCGACAAGTCGACAGGCGAGCGCAAGGACAAGACGGAATGGCATGATGTGGTGATCTTCAACGATAACCTTGCCAAGGTCGCCGAGAGCTATCTGAAGAAAGGTTCGAAGGTCTACATCGAGGGGCAACTCCAGACCCGCGAATGGGATGATCAGCAGTCTGGCCAGAAGCGCAAGCGGACAGAAGTCGTTTTGCAGCGGTTCCGCGGTGAACTCACCCTGCTCGACAGCCGCGGGCGCGGCGAAGGCGGCGAGATGGGTTCATCAGGCGGCGGGATGGTCGAAGACCGGTCGGGCGGAGGCAACTTTGGGCGTTCGAGCCCGATGGAACGCCGACCGGCTGCCGCACCGGCGGGCCGCGCCTCTACGCTCGATGATGACATTCCGTTCTGATCGCGCTGGATGGCCCCTGGAAAGAACAGCATGTCACATCACGATGGCCTGAATCTCCAGCCGCTGCTCGACTGGGT
>JANMHN010000073.1:0-3724 GCA_031375185.1 Allobosea sp.
CTGAGTGCCTCACGGCCTCTGCCCTCATTCTACTGGTCCGGTGAAACAACGCTCAACTGCCTGGCCCAATCCATTGGTGACATTCGCCGCAACGCTTACGGCCACCACATCCAGCGGCTGATGGTGACGGGCAACTTTGCGTTGCTGGCGGGGGTGAAGCCCGCCGAGATCGAGGCCTGGTATCTCGCGGTGTATGCCGACGCCTATGAATGGGTCGAACTGCCCAATGTGCACGGCATGGTGATGTTCGCCGATGACGGGCTCCTGGCCTCAAAGCCCTATGCTGCCTCGGGTGCCTACATCGACCGAATGTCGGATTATTGCACCGGATGCACCTACGATCCGGCGCTCAAGGCGGGGCTGAAAGCATGCCCTTTCAACTACTTGTACTGGAATTTTCTGATCGAGAATCAAGGCAAGCTGGGGCGAAATCCGCGTATGGCGATGCCCTACCGGACACTCGAGAAGTTCACCGAGGCACGGCGTGCGGAGATTGTCAGCGACGCGCAGGGGTTTCTGGCGTCGCTGTTGGAGGGTCAACAGCCTGAGGATGGCCAGGCAAAGCAGCTTTCGTTCGGGGTGTGATCCTCATCAACATTCACGACGTCTTGTCGGTCTTTTCTGCTTCCGACACAAAATCCTCATCCTGCGCCCGTCGAAGGAGGAGCTCCAGCACATGCATCAACTGGAGTTCATCCTTCGACGGGCTCAGGATGAGGATGAGTGGAAGCAGGCATTGTTCACGTGACCACAGCCCCGATCGCCATGGCAACTGCCGCCTGCGTCGGGTCGATCACCGGGATGCCGAGCGCTTCCTCAAGCGGCTTGCGATGCCGCGCCATGCCTGCGCAGCCCATGACGATGGTGCGGGCACCATCTGCCTTCAGCAAGCCTCCGATCTCGATCATCCTGCCGAGCGTGCCTTCACCCGATGCGGTTTCGGCAACGCTCATTTCCAGCGCCCTCTCCCCGACAAGGCGATCCATCAGGCCCATCTGGCGCATGTAGCGGTAGTGGCGCGGAATCGAACGGCTCTTGATGGCAATCACGCCGAAGCTCTCGGCGCGCGCCAGCGCCGTCAGGATGCCGCATTCGGCGATGCCGAACACCGGGCGCGACGTGCCCTCCCGGCAGACATGCAGGCCGGGGTCGGAATAGCAGGCGATGATGAAGGCCGATGACTGGTTGTCGGCCTCGACCAGACGGCGCAGCGGCAAGGCGACACTCTCGACATGCTCTTGCGTTTCGACACCGAACGGCCCTTCGATCAGGGTCTGGCAGACGATTTCAGGACCATCCGGATTGGCAAAACACGCCACCGCATCGCGCAATCCTTGCGTGACCGCCTCGTTCGAGTTCGGGTTGACGACAAGGATGCGTTTGCGTGTCATGTGCCGGTTCCAGTTGAGATACGATCTTGGGGCACGGATGACAATAAGTCACCACTCGCGCCGTCATCCCGGACTGATCCGGGATCGGACCGGGCGCTGCGTTTCATGATCGGGTAAATGCGCTCCCCGGGCGATCCAGGGCAAGTCCGGGATGACAACCTGGTGAATGCAAGGCTATTTTGCTAGAAGGGAGATTTCCGATGCCAGCACCTGTTCATGATCTTGTCATCCGCAATGGCACCGTTGCCACGGCAACGGACGTCTTCAAGGCCGACATCGGCATCAAGGGCGGCAAGATCGCAGCGCTGGGCCTGTCATTGCCGCCTGGGCGCGAGGAGATCGACGCCCGCGGCAAGCATGTGCTGCCCGGCGGGATCGACAGTCACACCCATATCGAACAACTGTCCGCAGGCGGGCTGATGAACGCCGACACGTTCGAGACCGCGACCCGTGCGGCTGCCTTTGGCGGCACAACCACCGTCATCTCCTTCGCAGCGCAGCACAAGGGCATGGGCCTGCGCAAGGTGGTCGATGATTATGCAATGCTGGCGGCGCGCGGGGCGATGATCGACTACGCCTTCCACATGATCGTGTCGGACCCAACAGAGGCGACGCTGACCAAAGACCTGCCTGCGCTGATCGCAGAGGGCCATTCGTCGATCAAGCTGTTCATGACCTATGACAAGCTGAAGGTGGAGGATGAAACCCTGCTCGATGTGCTTCAGGTGGCACGCGAGAACAAGGCGCTGGTCTGCGTGCATGCCGAAAACCACGGCATGATCGCCTGGATGAGTGCCAGACTGCTGGCCGCAGGAAAGACGGCTCCGAAGTACCATGCCGTGAGCCATCCGCGCGCCTCGGAGACGGAGGCGTTCACCCGCCTGATCTCGGCGGCGGCACTGGTCGACCAGCCGATCATGATCTTTCATGTCTCCACAGCGGATGGAGCGGCCATCGTCGGCGATGCCCGGCGGCAAGGCCTGAAAGTGTTCGCCGAAACCTGCCCGCAATACCTGTTCCTGACTGCCGCTGATCTCGACAGGCCCGGACTTGAGGGCGCGAAATTCATGTGCTCGCCCCCTCCCCGCGAGCGCGACGATCAGGACGCGCTCTGGCATGCACTGGCCATGGGCGACCTGCAAACGGTGTCCTCCGACCATGCGCCCTATCGCTTCGACGCATCCGGCAAACTGTCCGGCGGGCCGAACTCCACCTTCAAGCAGATCGCCAACGGACTTCCGGGACTTGAAACGCGCATGCCGCTGCTGTTCGACGCCGTGGTCTCGAAGAAACGCCCGGAGTTTCACGGACGCGCCTTGCAGGGCTTCGTGAATCTCACGGCCACCCAGCCCGCGCAGATCTACAATCTGGCCGGCAAGGGCTCGATCGCCATCGGTTACGACGCCGATCTCGCCATCTGGGATGCAGGAAAACGCGTGACGCTGACCGACGACCTGATGGTCGGCAACACCGGCTACACACCATTCGCCGGTCGCACGGTGAAGGGCTGGCCTGAAACGGTGCTGGTGCGCGGCAAGTTGGTGGTGGCTGGCGGCGAAGTCACAGGTGTGCCGGGCTCGGGACGCCATATTCCGCGCAGTGGGGGTTGGGCTGCCGAGCCTGCGGGGAGATGAGATGGCTGGAGCTCCTCCTTAGACGGGCTCAGGATGAGGATCCTTCATGTGGGTCAACGACAAAAAATCCTCATCCTGAGCCCGCCCGAGGAGAAGTTCCAGTGTCCACCAACCTGCTTCCTTGACCGCCGAACCCAACGCACCGACACTGCCGCGAACCACAGGAGCGCTGCCCATGAAAATCGCCCTCATGCAGATGAATTCGGTGAGCGACAAGGCCGCCAACATCGCCCAGGCGCGTGACCTGATCACAAGGGCGGTCGACTTTGAGGGGCCGGACTGGGTTTGCCTGCCGGAGCATTTTGACTGGTCAGGCGGCACCGGCGCGGACAAGGTCGCCAATGCCGACGGGGCCAAAGGTGGGCCGGCCTTCGATTTCGCGCAGGAGATGGCGGCACGCCACCGGATATGGGTGCATGCGGGCTCCTTCATGGTGAAGGTCGAAGGCGAGAGCCGCATCCACAACACCACGGTGGCCTTCAACCGCGCTGGCGAACCGGTGGCGCGCTACGAGAAGATCCACCTGTTCGACATCACCGCGCCGGGGGGCCAAGTCTACAACGAGTCCGCCACCGTGAAGCCGGGCCACGATATCATCACCTATGATTGCGAAGGCCTGACCGTGGGCTGCGCCATCTGCTACGATATCCGCTTTCCGGAGCTGTTCCAGGCGTTGGCTGCGCGCGGCGCCGACCTGAT
>JANMHN010000077.1:0-24367 GCA_031375185.1 Allobosea sp.
GTCGCCTTCAAGGCGGCTGGCGATGTGGTGATGCTGGTCGGCGACACAACCGGCTGGCTCGGACAATCCATCTACCTGCGCGATGTCTGCGGCAAGGCCGACGGCGCGCCTCCGCCGGTCGATCTCGCCACCGAACGCCGCAATGGCGATCTGGTGCGTGGTCTGATCCGCGATGGCCACCTCACCGCCGTGCATGATTGCTCGGATGGCGGGCTGGCGCTGGCGCTGGCGGAGATGGCCATGGCCGGCAAGCTCGGGGCCACCATCACGACGCTGCCACAAGGCCCCGTCCACGGTGCGCTCTTTGGCGAGGACCAGGCGCGCTATGTGATCACCTGTGCAGCCTCACGGGCGGACGCCGTGCAGAGCGCTGCGGAAAAAGCAGGCGTTCCACTAACAATCATCGGCGCAGTCGGTGATGATGCGTTGACGCTTGGCGCGGAACAACCAATATCGGTTGAAGAGCTGCACCGAGCTCATGAAAGCTGGTTCCCGGCGTTCATGGCTGGCAAGGTCTGACGCAACCCGCCTGTCCATCCTCATCCTGAGCCTGTCGAAGGACGAGGATGGAGAGGCGGGTTGTTCGGAGGATACCGCATCTGGAGCCATCCTTCGACAGGCTCAGGATGAGGATCGTGGTGGCGGCAAACAAACAAGGACTGAAAACCATGCCCATGGCGGCCACAGACATCGAGCGCATGATCAGGGAGGCGATCCCCGACGCCATCGTCGAGATCAAGGATCTGGCGGGCGACGGTGATCACTATGCCGCCACCGTCACATCGGCGGCCTTCGCTGGTCTGCCGCGCGTGCGCCAGCACCAGTTGGTCTATGATGCGCTCAAGGGCAACATGGGCGGCGTGCTGCACGCCCTTGCGCTGACGACGATTGTTCCCCAATCTTAAGGCATGCAGATCGCGCGGCCCTCACGCCTGCGCAACGGAGAGTTCCATGACTGACATCAACGCCACCATCGACGCCGAAGTGAAGGCCAATGACGTGCTGCTCTTCATGAAGGGCACGCCGCAATTTCCGATGTGCGGCTTTTCCGGCCAGGTTGTGCAGATCCTGAATTACCTCGGCGTACCCTACAAGGGCATCAACGTGCTCGACGACATGGCCATCCGAGACGGCATCAAGGGCTATTCCAACTGGCCGACGATTCCCCAGCTTTACGTCAAGGGCGAGTTCGTGGGCGGTTGCGACATCACGCGCGAGATGTTTCAGTCGGGTGAGCTGGCCCAGTTGATGGCCGAGAAGGGTCTGCCCGTGAAGCAGGCGACCCCCGGCTGAGCAGAATTCCGGCCATTCAGTGACTGTCGCGCTTTTCCTTCGCCTCAAGCTCGGCGAGGAGCGCCAGAAAACGGTCGGGTACGGGGGAACAGACAAGATCGTCGTAGTGCGCCTTCAGCGCATTTCCCAGCATGATCTGGACCTTCGCGTCCAGTTCGCCGTGCATATCGTGCTGTGGCACGCCATCCGGCATCTCATGATATTTGTCTGTGCCGGTCACGGTTTGAAAATCCTCGGATCAACATAAATCAGAGTATGGCGATTTCGCAAAATGCTTATCCACCTTTTTGCGCAATGATCGGGTGTCCCGACCACCTCTTGCATGACTGTCATGGACGCAGGGGCTTGAGGTCCGGACAAAACTCACATCGCACAATCTGATGTTACGCCTTGATCGTTTAAAAAGCCCTGCATCCGGCGGTGTTCCGCCTGATGCCACAGTTCCCATCCGGCGGTGTTCCGCCTGATGCCACAGTCCCCATCCGGCGGTGTTCCACCTGATGCTCAGATGCGCTCATGTCGCGCGGGCAGCTTCAAGCGGAGCATCCGATGGCTCAAGGGTCATCTGTCTGCCACCAGCTTGCCCGAGCAGCGCGACCAGTTCGGTGGCCGCTGCAAATGACGATGCCGGGTTCTGGCCCGTGATCAGCTTGCCATCGACGACCGTGAAGGGCTGCCAGTCGGGACCATGCTCATAATGTCCACCGAGCTTCTTGATCTCATCCTCCAGCAAGAACGGGACGATGTCGTCCAGTTTGGCTGAGACTTCCTCGCTGTTGGAAAATCCTGTGACGCGCTTGCCCTGGACCATCGGCATGCCATTGACCTTCACATGCCTGAAAACAGCTGGAGCATGGCAGACCGCCGCGATAGGCTTGTCCTGCATCAAAAAATCGGTGATCAGCGTGATCGAGCCCATATCATCGGTGAGATCCCACAACGGACCGTGCCCGCCAGGATAGAACACGGCATCGAACTCGGCCGCCTTGATGTCTGACAGCTGCACCGTCCTGGCCAGGGCATCCTGGGCCGGACCGTCACCTTTGAAACGGCGCGTGGCTTCCGTCTGGCCCTCGGAGGTATCGCTTGCAGGATCAAGCGGCGGATGTCCGCCCTTTGGCGACGCCAGGACGACCTGAGCCCCCGCATCCTTGAAAACATAGTAGGGAGCGGCAAACTCTTCGAGCCAGAAGCCTGTTTTTCTGCCGGTATCGCCAAGCTGGTCGTGAGACGTCAGAATCATCAAGATTTTCATGTCAAATTCCTTTGTCCATCCAACATGCCTGTCGGTGTTTTTGTTCCACTGGCATGAAGAAGAGGGCATGACATGACGCCAGCCGAAAAAGACGGGCCGTCTGCGCCAGCGTTTCAGACACCACGTGTTTCAAGCGCTGGAAGCCATCAGGCAGACATCGCCTTGCGGGTGGCCAGCCCGAGAACGACACCGAACGCGAGCAGGGCAAGCCCAGCCGGCAAGGGACGTTTGCGCACGGCCTCTGTCGCCATGTCGAACACATCTTCAAGCTGGTGCGACATCCGCTCCGCACCCCGGGAAGCAGACCTTGTCATGTCCCTGATGGCATCCGGTGCGGAACCGGAAAGACCTTGCCCGAGGACACCTTGCCCTAGCCATGGCGCAACGGATGCAAGCAGATGGTTTCCGTTGGCGGTGGCAGGGCGCAGCCGCTGCATCCGGTTGTAGATCGTATCGAACTCATGGCGCAGGTTGGCAAGCTCGCGCTCGAGCCTTCTGCTGCTTTTCCGTCTGGTCAACATGGTCATTTTCTCCGTTGTGATATCCGGTCCACGCCCACATGGTTCCGGAAGCGGCACACGATGTGTCCCGCACATCTGGTCCGTTGGCTGTACCTTGTGCAAACGGGCGACCCGATGGTCGCCCGTTGAAAAGATTAACCAATGGCGGTCAGGCGTTGTCGACCACCTTCTTGACGGAATCCTTGGCCTTGCCGACAGCCTGCTGGGCCTCGCCCTTGCGTTCCTGCACGACGCCCTTGACTTCCATTTCCTTGTTGCCGATCGCCTTGCCGACACCCTGCTTGATGTTGCCGATGGCTTCATTCGCAAGGCCCTTTGCCTTGTCAGTTGCGCTGCTCATGATGCTCTCCTGTGTTGCGAAGCCAGTTGCTTCGTCACAGGCAAAAACGCACACGGGCGAGGTTTGTTCCGAAAGGTTCACCCATGACGGGGGTTGGGGCCACACAAAAACGCCTCCCCGTTTCCGGGGAGGCGTCACAGGGTCTACAGAATTATGCGATCAGGACCAGCGCTGCATTTCCGTCTCGCGCTGCCCGCGGGTGTAAGGCTGCGCGGCGGGATCATAGCTTGACCAGCCATCGGATTCCCACGTGGCCCTGCGTGCGGTGAGGTCGCTGGGACTGTTGCGGTCCATGATGGCCACGACGCGTGGCTCGTCTCTCTCCTCGCTGCGAACCGAAATCAGAATCGCGCCCCGCCTCACAGCCTCTGCATAGGTTTCAGCATCGCGGGGGTCGACACCGTTGCCGGTCATCATGTCCACGATGCCGCCTGTTGCCGCCCCTGCGACCGCGCCTGTTGCCGCCCCTGCAGCAGTGGTGGCGAGCCAGCCAGCCGCGACGACCGGCCCCACGCCGGGGATCGCCATCAATCCAAGACCAGCCAGCAAGCCGGCAGCGCCTCCGACAAGACCCCCGATGCCCGCACCGTTGGCAACGCCGTTGCTGTCCGAATCCGGTGAGGTGGCATTGATCCCATCGAGATCATGGTGCTCGTCATGGGCGATGACACTGATGTCGTCGTCCTTTAGTCCGATGGCTTTCAGTTCTGTCACAACCGCACGTGCCTGCGTGAAGCCGTCATAGGTTCTGGTTGTCGTATGGGTCATGGGGAAGGTCTCCTTACTGCTGGAAAATGTTGCCGCGGTAATCGACCGCGACCGGGGTTGTGGCACCATTGCGCATCGCGGTTCCGCGCCAGATGCCCTCTTCGGTCTTGCGAAGGCCTGCCACTCCGGTGAAGCCATTGCTTTCCAGCCGCTCGCGCACCTGGTTTTCGGTGAAGCTGTTTGCACCGGGCAAAGGTGCAGTCGTATCGACGCCGGGGCGTGGCGCGGGCATTGGTGAGGTGCTCGATGTCTGTGCTGCAGCCGGCAAAATGCCAAGCGCCAGCACGCCAGCAATCAATGCTGATGTCCGCATGTTTGGTCTCCTGTTGGAAATAGGCCAGTTGGCCAGATGCAGGTAAAACGCCCCCGCTGCGCTGATGTTCCCGTGCCGCGCGCCAAAAGGTTAAGTCTATGGTCCGGGACGATCCAGTGCGAAGGTCTGGAACCAGCTCTGGTCGTGGCCGTCGATCAGGCGTGACAGGATCCGGGACGCCATGAAGCTGAAGGTGATGCCATTGCCGCCATAGCCATAGGCGGCCAGAAGGCGCGGCTGCCCAGGCACCCTGCCGATCAGCGGCAAGCCATCATCGGTTTCACCGAAAAAACCCGCCCAACGGCAGCTCACATCCGTGTCTGCACGAGGCCAGAGCTGGCCGAGCTTCTCTTGCAGGGTGGCCGTTTTCTCACGGATCAGACCGTCACGGATGTCGGCATCGGAGATCTCCGCATCCTCACCGCCGATGATGATCCGTCCATCTGCGGAGGTGCGCAGGTAGTGATAACTGTCAGAGGCTTCCCAGACGAGGCTCTCCTCGCGCCACAGGCCACCGGCCGGCTGGGGAACGGTGCTGATCGCCCAGCTCGACACGACTGAATGCCGCTCTGCCGGGATGAAATCTGGCATGACATAGCCCGTGGCCAGCACGACATGGCCAGCTTCGATCGTCCGGCCGCTGTCGAGGCCCACCGTCACGCTTCGCGGGCCATGGTCGAAGCTGATGGCGTCACCACCCATCACCCGAACCCCCGCCTGCTTGGCAAGCCCGATCAGCCCCTGGGCAAGGCAAAGCGGATCGGCATCGGCAGATCCGGGAGACAGGATGGCAGCCTCGCGGTCAAATCCGGCATGTGCGAGCAATTCGGCATGGTTCATCAGATGGCCCGGCAGGCCTGCGCGCTGCCGCAGCGCGTGCTCGTTCCTCAATTCCGCACCGCCGACATCGCCTGCGGCAAGATAGAGGGTCGTGCGTTCCCTGAATGAACAGGGCACGCCCAGTGCCGTGACGAGCGACTGCAACCCGGCAACAGCACGGAAGCTGCGACGATAGACATCGGCAGCAGTCTCGAAGCCGTAAAGGTCAGCCAGTTCGGCCAATGGCGCATCGATTTCCCACTGCAGCATCGCCGTGCTCGCAGCGGTGCTGCCAAGACCCGGACGTTCCCGGTCGATCAGCACAATGTCGCGGCCGCGGCCGGCAAGATGCTGCGCCATCAGAGCCCCGGTGATGCCACCGCCCACGATTAGCACGTCGCAACGGAAATCACCCGTCACTGGCCCATCGCGCAGGTCGGATGCAAGCCTGCTCCATGGAGACTGGTCACTGCGCAGGTCGCTCTGTTCGGTCGTGTTGATGTCAAGCATGTGGGTGCCTCTCTCTGGCCTGTGTGTTCGCAAGCCGGGTGTCCGTGAACGGGACGTCGGGCCTGTTCAGTCAGCTACGGTGGAAGGACCGATCCGGTCTGCAACCACCGCGCCCCGCAGGCCCATCGGTTTCGGATGGCCCATGGTCGTGTCCTGCGCCGTCTGGTGCTCAAGCTCGGAGTTGAGCTCGGCACCGAACAGGATCACGGTCGCCGAGAGCCAGAGCCAGGTCATGAAGACGATGACGGCGGAGAGCGAGCCGAACGTCGCCGTGTAGTTGCCAAGCGTCGAGACATACCAGGAGAAGCCCCCAGATGCGGCGGCCCAGACGAGAGCGGCCATGATCGCGCCGGGCAACACCCATGGCCAGCGTGCCGGATGGCGGCTCGGACCGATCCAGTACAGCACCGAGATCGAACCGACCGCAACCGCAAAAAAGACAGGCCAGCGAAGTGCGGTCACGATCCATTCCAGCCGGTCTGCGAACGGTATGGTCTGAACAACGGCGGGGATCACGGCGATGATCACAAGCGCGCCAATGAGGAGTGCGACGGCACCCAGTGTCGTCAGGAGCGAAATCGCGTTGAACTTCAGAAACGAGCGCTTTTCAGCCTCGCCGTAAATCACGTTGAGGCCATCGAACAGGCCCTTGATCGCGGCATTGGCGCTCCAGCCGGCAATGATCAGGCTCAGGAACAGGTTGAAGGACAATGTGGCCGGTGGCTGCGACGTCAGCCGTCTGGCCTGGTCCTCGATGATCTGCCGCCCTGCTTCGGGGAGGAAGGACGCAACCGCACCGATCTGGCCGTAGACCTGTGCAGGTTCGGTGAACAACCCATAGACCGACACCACCACCGAAAGTCCTGGCACCAGCGCAAGCAAGGTGAAGAACGCAACAGATCCGGCCACCGAAGTCAGCCGGTCGTCATTGGCCTCGTTCCAGGTCCGGGCCATCACGTCCTTCCAGCCAAGCCAGGTCATCTGCAAGGGGCTTGACGCGAAACGCCCGCGGCGGCGTTCATCCACACCGGTCGCCAGCCGTTTGCTGGCCTTCTGGAACCCGAAGCCCAAGGCAATGCCTGCCGAAGCCAGCAAGGCCATCAAACGTAGCTGTCGCATCTTGCTGACCATTCCGAGACATCGGCAGCGCCGAAGACAGGCGCCATGCCCGCCTTAACGCGGATGGCAGCGCGAGGTTCCGCAAGGCATGGCCGGAACAAGTCTTCCATCATGGCGTTCTTGCGGCAAGGCGACGCAACCGCTGTTGCCCATCACCGATCAGGACGTCTGCCACGCAACCCGCCGCAAGCGGTCAGCTTGCATCCACACAAAAGGATCATCCGATGAAAATCGAAACCCTGAACGATCTGTTCGTCCACACGCTCAAGGACATCAACTACGCCGAGCACAAGATCATGAAAGCCCTGCCGAAGATGATCAAGGCTGCCGATGATGAGGATCTAAAGCAGGCACTGGGCGAACATCTGACAGAAACCGAAGGCCAGATCGAACGGCTCAAGCAGGTCTTCGCGATCCTCAAGATGAAGCCCGGCTCAGAGGAATGCGATGCCATCAACGGCATCATCAAGGAAGCCGACGGCATGATGGAGGACACGGACGGCACCATGATGCGCGACAGTGCGGTCATCTCGTCCGGACAGGCCGTCGAGCATTATGAAATGGTCCGCTATCGCTCGCTGGTGATGTGGGCCGGCGCGCTTGGTCACGATGACGCTGTCGAACTCCTGCAAAAGAGCCTCGAGGAAGAACAGCGCGCCGACGACAAGCTGATGAAGTTTGCAGCCTACTGCCAGAACGTTTCTGGCGAAGAAGGCTCATCGGCCACGAATGCCACCACCGGCAAGAGCACCACCGGGAAGAGCACCACCGGGAAGACCACAGCCGGGAAAACCTCGCCAAAGAAGACCAGCCACGCAGCCTCCTGATCGCTGGCCTCGATCCATGGTCCGGCAAGCGCGCCGCGTGACAGGCGCGCTTGCCATCCACGGAAGATGGGCAGGGCAATATCCGCTGAGTGTTCCCGAAACCACCTGACTGGAGAACATCGATGATTCCGACCGCTGTGAGAGATGCCTGGATCCGCTCCCGGCAGATCGACGAGGATGATGACCATCCCGATCTGTCGATCGGCCAGCAAGGTCATGACCTGATCGTCAGATATGCGCTTGTCGGCATCTGTCTCATCCTTGTCACGGTTTCCCTGTCGATGGCCAAGGCGATTGCCGTGCCGCTGACCGCTGGTGTCATTTTCGGGCTGGTGCTTGGGCCGCTCGTTGATCGTCTGATCCGGCTGGGCCTGCCCCAATCGGCAGCCGCATCTCTTGTCGTGCTTGTCGGCGTTATCGTGATGGTGATCGTGGTTGGCATCTTCGCGGCTCCGTTCGCCATCTGGAGCGATCAGTTGCCGGTCATCCTGGCAGCCTTGCGAAACCGCTTCTCCGACCTGCTGGCCTTTGCGCAGCGGTTCGAAGGGGTCACCAAGGATCTCACCGCCGCTCCCGCCGGCCAGGTCGTTCAGGTGGAAACCGGCAGCCCCTGGCTCAACCTCGCGCTCACCTCCTCGGCTGCGGCAGGTAGCATGCTGATCTTTGTCGCGACCATCTACTTTTACCTCGCCACAAGGCGGCACCTCAAGGCACGCGCCTTGCGGCTGTGTTTCGGTTCGGCAGCAAGACGGACAGCCGGACAATTCCTGCAGGACATCGAGAACAAGCTCGCAGCCTATTTTGCCGTCGTCACATTGATCAATCTTGGCATGGGAGGCATCACGACGGTGATTGCCTGGCAGGCAGGATTGCCCTTTCCCCTGTTCTGGGGCTTGCTCGCCTTCATCCTCAACTACATCGCCTTCGTCGGGCCGGTCATCATGACCGCGCTGCTCCTCGGGGCCGTCATGCTCGACAGCGGCAACGGGTGGTTTTCAGCCTGGCCGGCAGGCGCATATTTCCTGATCCACCTTGTCGAAGGCAATGTGGTGACGCCGTTGATGGTCGGCCGTCGGCTGACACTCAGTCCGTTCCTCGTCTTTGTTTCTTTCGTCTTTTGGCTGTGGCTCTGGGGCCCGGTCGGCGCCATCCTGTCAGTCCCGCTTCTCTTGGTCGTTGTCCTGAGCTTTGAGGCCGCTGGCACGTACCGGAAACTGGAAGCCGGCGAGCAGGTGGCCGATCAGGTCGATCAAACCGTCGATCCGCCCAGGGACGATGCTGCATCGGACGACATCATGTTGTCCGGCCCTGATCCGTCACCTGCCTGATCCATCAACTGCCTGATCCGATCACGCATGATGCGGGAACAAACCGGCGTCTGCGTCGTTTCATCTACATCACATCGCGCAATTCACGCGCACCCGAAATCCCAACTGCAATGGAGACAATCATGTCAGCAACCAACACACGCTACGGCCGCTCGACGGCTGAAACCGCTGCCGAAAACGTCGTTGACGGTGTCAAGCGCACGGCGCAGACAGTGGAGCACGAAGCCTCGGAGCTTGCGGACACCGTCAAGCGCAATGCCAGCGATCTCGCGGAAACCGTTTCGACCAAACTCAAGACGGTTGGCGTTGATACCGATGTCATGGCCAATGCCGCAAAGGACCAGGCCTCCGAGTTCCAGCGCATGATCGGTCAGGAACTGCAGGCTCATCCGATGCGCGCACTCGGCATTGCCGCAGCCGTCGGTGTTTTCGTCGGCCTCATGACGGCCCGGTGAAGCCATGTTCAAGGGGCTTTCGCTGCTCGCGGCGTCTGAACTGGGAGGTACGGTACAGCGCAACTTGCGCGCGGTGCCGTATTTCGCCTTTGCCGCGCTGATCTTTCTCTTCGCGCTCGGCTTCCTGCTCGATGTCGGCCACACATGGCTGTCTCTGCGCCTTGGCTCGATGGCCGCAAGCGGCATTCTGGCGGCTGTCCTGCTCACCATGGCCGGCATCGCACTTCTGATCGGTTACGCAGTCAAGCGGAAACGGCCATCTGCGACCAGTCCCTTGACGACCTCTGCCCTGATCGCCGCACCATTCGCGGCAAGGTTTCTCGGCGGCAAGCTGAAGCTCGGCACGGTTGCCGTCGCCGGAGTCGTCGCGGCAGGTGCGGTGCTGGGCCGATATATCGGTCGTTCATGATCTGAACAACGAAGACACTGACATATCGTCACACCCCATTTTCCGCACACAGACATCAAAGGCCTCGATACTGATCGGGGCCTTTGATCTGCTTGTTTTGAGATGGCATGTTGCACCAAACGAATGCAAACCAATGTCTTTTCACATCACGCGGGTCGTAAACGCGGTCTAAAGGGGCTTTCCGGCGGTTTTCCATTGGAGATCGCGAAGGCCCACTCAAGGTGATAGACGTTGTCCATGACAGCTTTCGTTTCAAACGACTCCTCTGCGGAAACAGCATCTGACACCGACCTGTCAAAGCTCACCGATACCGCACCGAACAGCCGCGCGACAATCGGCGTTCGATGGTTTTTGATAGCTGCCGTTGTGCTCATGGTCATTCCGGCCTGGAGCTTTGCAGCGTATGTTTCATGGCAATATGCCGTCACCAAACGGCAGGTGATCGAAGCGGCAGGCCGTTCGACAGCGCGGACAGTGGCCAGTGCGATTGATTTCCGCCTGAACTCTGTCGAAGCTGCGATGGCAACACTGTCCATGTCGGCTGCCTTGCGCGGTGGTGACATCGCCACATTTTACAGGGATGCCGACGCGCTGGCGAAAACCCAGCGTGTTGTCGTGGCACTGGCCTCGCCTTCCGGCGAACAGATCTTCAACACCAATGCGCCATTTGGCCAGGCCTTGCCACCGACAGCGCCCGAAGCCCGTTTTGCTGAAGCTGTGGCCACGCAAAAAATCCAGTTCTCGAACATGATCTTTGGCAATGTGACGAAGCGTTGGCTGGTCACGATCGCCGTGCCGGTTGTGCGCGACAACCTCGTTGACCATGTGCTGATCGTTGGACTGGACACGGTCCTGCACCTGGGAGAAGTCCTTGCGGGGTTTGACATGCCGGCAACCTGGACGGTTGCCATCCTCGACGAGGCCAACGCCATCGCGGCGCGACGACCGTTCCAGGAACGGTTCATCGGACAGACCGCGCATCCTGATGTCTACGGGGTCATCACCGCAGCGGAGGACGGCTCCGGTCGCGGCAAGACAATCACGGGTGAACCCGTGCAGATCTACTACGCCCGCCTCAGACGGGCTCCATGGACCACGCTGGTGGGCATTCCGGAAGCCGATGTCGATGGAAGCGTGAGTGCGGCCGTGACGCCGGTGATCATGATCGGCATCCTGGTGCTGCTCACCAGCCTTCTGACAGCCTGGACGCTGGGCAGACGGTTCACCGATCAGCTTGTGCTGATTGCCAACTATGCGTCGGCCTTCCGCAGTGGCCAGGGCAGTAACCAAGGCAGCAGCCAGGTGGTGGCCCAATCGTCTGCGAACCGTATCACAGAGCTTGCCGAACTCGCGACCACGCTTCAGACCGCGTCGGATGAGCGGACGCGTTACGAGCAGAGGCTCAAAGGCCTGCTTGCAGACAAGGACATGCTCATGCAGGAGGTTCACCACAGGGTGAAGAACAGCCTCCAGCTCGTGCGCGGCGTCTTGTCATTGCAGGCCCGCAATGCCGACGAACCGGGCACGAAAACAGCGCTCCTTGCCGCGGCAAGCCGCATCATGACGGTGGCCGATGTTCACCAGCACCTGTATCAGGGTCACTCGACAGCCGAGATCAATGTGGGTCGCTATGTGACCGATCTGGCAGCAAACCTTGCCACCTCCCTGCTTCCTGCGGAGACGGGCAGACGAATTGTCGTCGATGCCGACAACATGATCTGGCCCTCCGAAAAGGTGACGACCCTTGGCCTGATCATCACGGAACTGGTCACGAATGCCATCAAGTATGGTGACGGAACCGTGACGGTGTTGCTCAAGGTGGAGGCTGATGGCCAGGCACAGCTTGTGGTCGAGGACGAGGGCAGCGGCTTTCCGGAAGGCTTCAACCTCGGCCAGGGGTCCGGGCTGGGGTCAAAACTGGTCACAAGTCTGGTCAGGTCGGAAGAAGGCTCGGTCATGATCGATCAGTCGGTTCCTTTCGGACGTGTCGTGCTGACCTTCATGTCTGCATGGCGCAATGACGAGCGTGACTGAACCTGTCACGCGAAACTGGCATCCCGTGACCGGCTGACATTCGCCTTGGGAACTTATCGGCGGCGGCGGCGTTTCAATCCCTGCGCGGTCACGCAAGGGTGACGAGCATCCTCCAGCAGGGTTGATCGCGCCGTCATCCGGACCGGGGTTCGCCCATGCACATCAGATATGGCTATCGCATCGACCTGCTCTGCAACGATCCGACACCTGTGATCATGATGCTGGACGTCCATCCCGAACGGCGGCCGGACCTGACACAACCCGATGATCCGCGCGTCACGGGCTACCTCACCGGCCACGAGCAGACGGGAATCACAAGCTATCAGGACAAGTTCGGCAACATCTGCCGGAGGGTCGTCGCGCCGGCGGGCGGGATCACTATCGCCGCTGAAGGCGTGATCCACGACAGCGGGTTTCCCGACATGGTCGACACCCTTGCCGAAGCTCTCCCGCCCGAGCAACTGCCGGACGAAACCCTCGTGTATCTCCTTGGCAGCCGCTACTGTGAAACTGACCAGCTTTCACAGACGGCATGGAACCTGTTTGGTCATATCAATGGCGGCTGGAACAAGGTGCAGGCTGTCTGCGACTACGTTCACCGTCACATCCGTTTCGATTACCAGCTTGCACGTGCGACGCGCACCGCTGCTGAAGCCTGGCACGAGCGTGTCGGCGTGTGCCGGGACTATGCGCATCTTGCGCTGACCTTCTGCCGCTGCCTCAACATTCCGGCGCGCTATTGCACCGGCTATTTGGGTGACATCGGCGTGCCGGTCAACGAGGCTCCCGGTGATTTCAGCGGCTGGTTCGAGGTCTATCTCGGCGGACAGTGGTGGACCTTTGACGCACGTCACAATGTCCCCAGAATCGGGCGCATCCTGATGGCGCGAGGCCGCGATGCCACCGACGTGCCGGTTCTCAACACGTTCGGCCCGCATGTGCTCGGACGTTTCGAGGTCATCACGGAGGAGGTGTCCGGCGAGCGCTATCCGCTCACCGCTCAACACCGCCGCGAGCACTGGGCTTTGAACAACGCCTTGCGGGGGGACCAAGATGCTGGAGCCTGACAGTCAGGTCACGACGCAGGTCATGACACCATCGCCAGCGCCCTCTCATGGTGCTGCAGGACGCCTGAATTTCATTGCTGTCGTGAATGCAAGGGCCGGAGAAGTCCTGCAGAGCGGCCAGTCGGCCTTTGGCGAAGCCATCATCCGGACGTTCGACAAGATCGGCGTGTCCTGCGATGTGCGCTTTGTCAAACCCCGCAAACTTGGCGAGGCTGTGGATGCGGCCATCCGGAGCGCGCCAGACGCACTCCTGGTTGCCGGGGGTGACGGAACCGTCAATCGGCTGCTGCCGCATCTCGCAGCGGCTCGGATTCCTGTTGGCCTGTTGCCACTTGGCACGCTCAACCTCCTGGCACGCGATATCGGTCTCGAAGGAAAGCTGGACGATATCCTTGTGCAGCTTTCACGCACCCAGACCCGGACGGTTGATCTGGGTGAGGTCAACGGCCATCTTTTTCATTCAAATGCAGGCCTGGGCTTCTTTGCCCGCATGGCGCGCGAGCGGGAGGGAGCAAGGCAGTTCATCCCGTTCAGCAAGATGCTCGGCTTCCTGCTGGCAGCCGTGCGGTCGGTATGGCTTCATCGCCCGATCACCGTCGACCTCACCGTGGACGGAGTGGTCCAGACCTGCGTGACGGATGCGCTGCTGGTAACGAACAATCATTTCCATGGCAGCGAATGGCGCCGTGATCGGCTCGACACTGGTACACTGGAGGTTCACATGCTTCAGTCTGCCGGATTCTGGGCGAGGGCACGTGCCGCCATCGCCGTCTATCGCGGCACATGGCGCGCCTTGCCGCACCTCACGTCGCTGACGGTCTCCTCATTGACCGTCAGGCGCCGCGGCCGTTCGCGCAGCACGTTGGCACTCGACGGCGAGGTCTACACGGTGCGCAACCCGATCCGCTTCCAGAGCAAGCCAGCCGCTCTCAAGCTCATCACCGCAGTGTCACGCTAGATCATGACGATCCATCCCATGCCGGGCACCGGCGAAAAACAGGCCATGCTGGCCCGTCTCGAAAGCGCGCAGGACGTTTTTCCTGATCAGATTTTGCTGCGCCTCGCCGCCGTGACATCCCTTGTGGCGTGCGCAGTGACGATGGCGGTCTGGGCTGACTGGACCGGTCACATCGACCGCAGGTTTTTCGATCTGGTCCATGGCGGGCCTGCCTGGACACCGACCACGGCACCTGTTTGGTGGAACGAAGCCATCCGCGACATGACGGCGCTTGGGGGAGCCACCTTTCTCACGGGAGCGGTCGTTGCTTCAGGTCTCTACCTGCTGGCGGCGGGGCGGCTGCGACTTTTCAGCCTGTTGGTTGGCAGCGCTGTCGCGGCAACCGTGTTCAGCACATCTGTCAAGATCGCCATCGCGCGTGTCAGACCGACGAGCGTCGAACACCTCGTGGCGACAGTCAGCGCGAGTTTTCCCAGCGGTCATGCCTTGCTGTCGGCAGCGATCATCCTGACCATCGGCGGGCTGATGGCCTTTGCCGCCAGAAAACCGGGCGAGCGCAAAGTGATCGTCTGCACGGCCCTGTCCGTGACATTCTGCGCCGGGCTCAGCCGGATCTGGCTCGGGGTGCATTGGCCAAGTGACGTTCTGGCAGGCTGGATGTTCGGCATCGCCTGGGCTGCGGTCACCTTATGGTTGGCCAAGCGCATCGACCGGCAGGGCAAGGCGGGACAAGGACAGGCGGCCTCTCCTGATCCTGTTCTCAGATCATCGCGGATTGAGATGGAGTCCGTCTCAATGCGGAAAGATGACCGATCATGATATCTTTGGCCACTGCTGTTGCACAAAACCGGCACCGACCCTCGCATTCGCGAGGGTATGCTTTTGTGCGCACTGCTCTAAAGGATCGGTCTTGGGCGCCAATCACGGTCATAGTAATCGGCCCAGCGCTCGGTCAGCCGGGGATTGAGCAGAACCAGATGACCGTCCGACAGCTTGAAAAGCCCGATCTTGCGCAGATAGGACCAGGTCTTGATGGTGTGGACCAGTGAAAGGCCCAGCGCGTCCGCCAGATGCTGGCGCGTCAACGGAAACTCGAAACTGGCATCCCTGACCATGTCCAGATGGTCGCAGCGCCGGTAAAGGCTCAGGATCAGCGCCGCCATGCGCTCACGCGCCGTGCGCTGGCCCACCGAGGTGAGCGCCTCGTCGACAAGATTTTCTTCGCGCGCTCCAAGCCAGGACAACTCGAACGCCAATTGCGGCATGTGTTCGAACAGGCCCCAGATCTTCTTGCGGGAAAACACGCAAAGCTCGACCTCCGTAAGAGCCTCGATGCTGTGATCGGAAGCGTCGAGGATCGAGGCCTGAAGCCCGAGAATGTCTCCGGGCAGGAGAAAGTTCAGTATCTGGCGCCGGCCATCGGACAGGGTGTTGTGGCGGAAGGCCCACCCGCTGAACAGCGTGAAAAGCTCGGCGTCGACCTGGCCCTGATGCACGATTTCGCTGCCTCGCTCGACACGCCTGTGCTGCACCTTCATGGTCTGGATGAAGGCGATTTCCTGATGTGTCTTGGGCTTGAACGCCGCGCGGGCGCGCAACGGGCATGCCTCGCAAGGTACGGCGGCGGACATTCTGCCGCGATCGGCTGACAGCTCGGCAATGCTCACCCTCACCTCCCGCGATCTTGCCTGGCAGATTGCCGAAACGCCTGCGACCTTCATAGCGAGATGCGCGGCAACAAAGCAATCCATCCATCGTCAGGGAATGAAACGCCACTTCAGGATGAAGCCGCTTTCGGCAGGCAACACGACCGCACCGATCTGCAGGGCAAGGCCGGCCATGATTTTCGGCGGTGGCGTGTTGGCAACCAGGATTCCGTCTGTCGTGACCGACATATCGATGTGCCCTGTTGCATCATCGCTGATCATGACCCTGACCGTCTGGGCGTTGTCAGCCGAAAGGCCGGACGCCACTGCCTCCACGAGGGCAAGGCCGATCGGGATGGTCCGGTCGACAATCAGGCCGACCTCGGCCTTGATCTGGATGTCGACCCACTGGTTCTTGCGTTTGAGCGAACTCGCAAGGCTGTCGAGAATCTCCTGGGTAAAGGCGCCAAGAGGTACGGGACGCATCGTGCCCTCCAGGAGCGCGAGGCGATAGGCGGTCGAGAGCACCTGAACCTTGGCTTCCGTCTCGATCAGATGCCGGTCGCTGTTGCGCTTGTGCAGCCGCCGGGAGAGCGCGAGATAGCTCTGGATCACCTGGAGACTGTTCTTCACGCGGTGATGAAGCTCCCGCATGAGATACTGGTTGGCCTCAAACGACGCCTTGAGAGCCATCTCGCGGTTGTCGGCATCGGAAACCATGTCGTTGAACGAAGCCGCAAGCACTTTCACGTCGGATGGCATCGCGTCGGCAAGCAGGACTTGCTCCGTGCGTCCCTCACGCCGCGCGCGGGCAGCCTGCGAGATGACCTTGAGCCAGCGCAGCACATTGCCTTCGATGGCCCAGACATAGGCGGCGAACAGGGCGCACAGCATCAGCAACGGCGTGAGGCACAGGACCAGAAATTGCCTGAAGGCGGCATTAGCCGGTTCGTTGTCAAACCGTGCCAGCACGTAAAGATCCGGCTCGGCGACGATCTGGCTCACGTAGACATAGGACTGGCCCGAGGACGCGGGAAGCTGCGACCTCGTGATGGAGGTGGCGATGTCTTCGCTCAGGGGCAACCAGCTTGCGTCGGCTTCATCAATCCCGCGCGAGATGATGACAGTGCCACCGCGATTGACGAGCCCGACGATACCGCCATTCTCGAAACTGCCGATGTCGAAGGCGAGATCGAGCAGCGCAGGATCAACCACCATCAACGCTTCATCGTTGATGGCCGACCCATGCACGATCTTCGCATAAACCAGCAGATGTTTGCGGGGGCCGACGGTCACCACGTCATATCGTGCCGGTCCCAGTTCGACCCCGCCCCAGATACTGATGGTCTGCTTTCTCGACTGTTCCGTGAGCAGGGACGACATGACTTCGTCGGTCAGATGCGGAAAGCCGCTGGCGGAACACGTCAGGCCATTGGCAGACCTGAGGAAGAGCGCCTGGATGCCGACTGTGCCAACCCTTGCACTTTCGGCACGGCGTGAACAGGTGGCGCTGTCAGCCCCGGACGTGTCGACATGCAGGGCTCCGCTTGTCGCCACCAGCGTGCGCTGGATGCCACGGAACCAGACCCTGACCCTCACGGCATAGTTTGACGCGGTCTCGATTTGCGAGATTTCGATGCTGCGGCTGACAGAACGGTATGTGGTCATGGCCAAAATGATGCTGATCATGGCAATCGGCACCAGGATGAGCACGATGACCGCCAGCAAACGGCCGCGGACGCTTTCGAAGCGTGTGAACAGCATGTCAGGGAAACCGGTTACGCGTTGCTTGCTTGCACCACGGCGAAGGAGGCACTGTCAGGACCAAGGTCAGATGGGCCCTTGATGTCCAGCAATTCAGCCAGTTTGTTGCGGGCACGGTTGATGCGGCTCTTGATCGTGCCGACCGCAACATTGCAGATCTCGGCAGCTTCCTCATAGGACAGGCCCGTCGCCCCGACCATGATCAGAACCTCGCGCTGCTCTTCGGGCAGCTTGGCCAATGCAATGCGGAAATCCGCCAGATCGATGGCGCTTTCCTGATTGCCCTGAACGGCCACTTTCGACGAATAGATGCCGTCCGTATCCTGCACCTCCCGCCCCCTGCGCCGGTACATCGAGTAGTAGGTGTTGCGCAGGATGGTGAACAGCCACGCCCTGAGATTTGTGCCTTCCGCAAACTTCTCTGAATGGCCCCAGGCTTTCAGGAGCGTGTCCTGCACCAGGTCGTCAGCGGTCTGCATCGAGCCTGAAAGGGAGGCCGCGAAAGCACGCAGGTTGGGAATTTCCTTGATGAGGTTTTCCCGGAACGAGGAAGATGGCGCCTCATTCATCACCCGTCTCCTTCGCTTCGAGCTGTGCAAGCAGCACAAGGAAGCGGTCCGGAATCGGCGCGTTGATGAGATCGTCATAGTGCGACTGCAACGCACGCCCGAGCAGGCCCTTTGTCCGCGCATCAAGATCGGGCAGGTCCATGTTCGCTTCATTCATGGCGTGGTTCATCGCAATTCCGTCAAAATTGTTCTGCTGCATGGAAGCGTCCTGCGCACGAGAGTGACATGATGAGCACGCTCAAGACGCGCATTCAGACCTGAAACGCGGCAGGGACGCGTTGGTTCCATGAGTGCGAAAAAATAAATTTCTTGTCAAAATCAAATGATTGGCAATGCTTGCAGCAACCAGAACATAGGGTGTTCCATGTCGATTGCACGAGAAATTTCATCGTACTTACCTTACCTTAGGCGTTTTTCACGCGCCTTGAGCGGCTCGCAGTCGAGCGGAGATGCCTATGTGCTCGCGACGCTCGAAGCGCTGATTGCCGATACATCAGTGTTCGACAAGAGCCTGTCTCCGCGCATCGCCATCTATCGCCTGTTCCTGTCGATGTGGACATCTGCGAATCCAGGCCGGGCCTTTCGCAGCACCGAGATTGCGCATTCAGCCGTCGATGCCAATCTCGAAGCGCTCACACCGCTGTCGCGCCAGGCCTTCCTGCTTCACACTGTGGAAGGCTTCAGCCTTGATGATGTGGCACTGATCCTGAACAGGCCTCTCATCGAGGCATCGGCGCTTGTGGATCAGGCCGGGCGCGAGATTGCCGAGCAGGTCGCCACCAGCGTCCTGATCATCGAGGACGAACCTATCATCGCGCTCGACATCGAAGCGATGGTCCAGGAACTCGGTCACGATGTCATCGGCATTGCCCGTACCCACAAGGAGGCGATTGCCACGGTCAAGGCCCGGCGTCCCGGACTTGTGCTGGCAGATATCCAGTTGGCGGATGGCAGCTCAGGCCTCGAAGCCGTCAACGAGATCCTGATGGACATCGATGTCCCCGTGATCTTCATCACGGCCTATCCGGAGCGCCTCTTGACAGGCGACAAGCCGGAACCTGCATTCCTGATCACCAAGCCTTTCCAGCCGGAAGCCGTGAAGGCAGCCATCAGCCAGGCGCTGTTCTTCGACCGTCGTGCAGGGCGCAAGGTCGCTTGATCACCGGCCATTGAGACTAGGGTCAGACATGGAAAAACCCGGTGGAGCACACCGGGTTTTGTGTTTTTCTGAAGAATGGGACAAGCCGTCCTACCATCCGAAGAAATACATCAGTCCAAGAACGGGCAATGGAACGCCCAGAAGAAGCAAGCCGACCCAGCGCATGGAAACCTCCTGTGTTCGGGATGATCAGATGCCGCGGCGCCTGTAACCCATGATCGCCGAGATCACGAAGGCGATCAGGGCAACGACGAAAACGATCTGCGCAGCCGACATGGCGGTCCCGGCAATGCCGCCGAAACCGAGCGCGGCTGCAATCAGCGCGACGAGAAGAAATGTGATGGCCCAGCCGAACATGACGAACTCCCTGTGATGAGTGATGATGATCAGACAAACACATGGCCGGGCAATTGGTTCCATAAGGCGGCGGCAGCTCGAGCACCGGCGGCAGCTCGCCGGGTGACACATCGCGCCAGTCAGATCTCAAGCTGACGATCGCTCGTGGCACGGGAACCTTGAGGCGCGCCCGACGTTGATCCTCCGACATCACAATGGAGGACCCCATGCTCTATCTTTTTGTCACTGCAGGACTTGTTGCAGCCATCAGCGTTCTGGTCATGTCAGGGGCCATCGCTGGCGCTGCGCCTCTCATCATCGAATTTGCGGCTGTCGTGTTCGCCATCAGCACGGGCATCTCGACGCTTGCGGTCGCCGCCCTCGAAGGCTGATCCATCCAACCAGGAGATTATGTCATGTCCACAGAACGAGAAACGCCGTCAGAAGCTGCATCCCGGCAGCCCGAAGCACTTGCCACATTCGCAGCCGCCTCACGGAGCGACGACAAGGTTTCGCCGAATGGCGGCCTTGAGGTCACGAACGACACGGCTCCCCTCGAGAACGATCTGGCTGCGCAACACGATGCCGCGACGCGGATCCTGCGCGAGGGCGTTCTGAAAACAGACGAAGGCGCAATGAATGCTGTCGATGATCTGCCAGACCGCACGAGGTCCGATGCCAAAACCTGACCTGATGATGCGTCATCAACGTTCCGGCACACGCAAAACTCATGTCAACATCGACCCCACACGAAAGCAGTCCAACATGCGTTTCATGACCTGTCTCCTGCTCTCGCTCGGCACGGTGTTCGTCTCTCCTGCCGCGATCTCGCAGACCGCTCCACTGCCGCCCCAGCGCCAGTCAGGCATTCCCAGCAGTCCGGAACTGGCCGCCTGCAAGGCAACCGCGCTTCTCGCACTCAGCGAGCGCGATGCTGCGATCAAGGACATCTACTTCGACGAAGACGCCATCACCATGGCTGATGCCAACACGAAGGTCGAAGACACCGTCATCAAGCACATCATCATGGGCGAGGCCTATCTGCAGACCGACAAGCAGGACAAGCCGCGGCGGTTCCTGTGCCTGATCGGCGACAAGGGAAAAGTCCTGCTGACCTTCTTCACGGCGCGTTGATCATGAGAAAGCCGTTCTCATCTCGGACGTCGGGTCCAGCCTCACCCGATGGCAGTGAGCCTGAAATCAGGCTCACGGCGCAGAAAGCCCGTCAGGGCAGGCTTGGAAAGCACACGCTGATCATTCTTGTGGTCAGTCTGGTCCTGGCCATCATCGCAGGCCTCGTGCTCGGCTTCATCCCGACCCGCATGTCATCGCCTGTGTGATGTCTCGCGAGTCTGACACGTCATCGGCCCGCATGGCATCACATGTGAATGGCACGCTTCTCCACCGCCATGGCGGCTTCCTTGACGGCCTCCGACAATGTCGGATGCGCATGGCAGGTGCGGGCCAGATCTTCGGACGAGCCACCGAATTCCATCAGGACGGCACATTCATGGATCAGGTCACCCGCATTCGGCCCGATGATGTGGACGCCCAGAACCCGGTCGGTGGCCGCATCCGCCAGCACCTTCACGAACCCGTCCATGCTGCGCATCGCACGGGCACGCCCATTTGCAGTGAACGGGAACTTTCCTGACTTGTAGGCGATGCCTGCGTCTTTCAGCTCCTCCTCGGTGTGGCCCACCGAAGCGACCTCCGGCATGGTGTAGACCACGCCCGGAATGACATCGTAATTCACATGGCCTGCCTTTCCGGCGAGAATCTCGGCCACCGCGACACCTTCATCCTCGGCCTTGTGGGCCAGCATCGGACCTTTGACCACATCGCCGATGGCGTAGATGCCAGGCAGATTGGTCTCGTAATGGTGGCCGATGCTCACGCGCCCTCGCTCCATGGCCACACCCGCAGCCTCAAGACCAAGCCCGTCCGTGTTGGGGCGGCGACCGACCGCAACGAGCACGACATCCGCCTCCATGACTGAGGCCTCGCCGCCGCCTGCAGGTTCCACCGTGACCTTCGCGCCCGATTTGCCCGCTTCCACTTTCGTGACTTTCGATGACAGGTGAAACGCCATGCCCTGCTTTTCCAGAATGCGCTGGAAGGACTTGGCAACCTCCGTGTCCATGCCGGGCAGGATGCGGTCGAGATACTCGACCACGATGACCTGTGAGCCCAGTCTGCCCCAGACCGAGCCAAGCTCAAGCCCGATCACGCCAGCGCCAATGATCAAGAGCTTGCCCGGCACCTTGCCAAGCTCAAGCGCGCCGGTTGATGTCACAACCGTCTTTTCATCGATGGCGATGCCCGGCAGGTTTGCAGGCTCGGAGCCGGTGGCGATGACTATGTTCTTGGTTTCCAGCACCTGCACCGCGCCATCATCGGCAGTCACCTGCACCTTGTTCGTTTCACCTTGGCCGGTGCCAAGAATGGTGCCGAGACCGTGGAAGGCATCGACCTTGTTCTTCTTGAGCAGGAAGGCGACGCCGCTGACATTGGCATCCACCGTCTCCTGCTTGTGCTTCATCATCACCTTGAGATCGAGCTTGGGCTTGCCCACCTGGATGCCCAGCGCTTCAAAGCCATGCCCAGCCTCCTCGAACATCTCCGAGGCATGCAACATGGCCTTCGACGGAATGCAGCCAATGTTGAGGCAGGTGCCACCATGGGTCTTGCGCTTTTCGACCACGGCCACTTTCAGGCCAAGCTGGGACGCACGGATGGCGCAGACATAGCCGCCTGGGCCGGTGCCGATGACGATGAGATCGTAGGACATGGAGAAACTCGCGACAGGAGGGATCAGGTTGGATCAACAACAATCATCAGGTGGGGGCAATTGCAAGGACGACAGGTGCGGCATGGCGGTTCACCGCGCCAGGAGCAGGCGTCGCCCGCGTTTCAGCATCGGTTGCTCTACCAGCACATGCAGCGCAAGGGCCACGACAACGGCACCGGACACGGTCAGCAGATAGGCGACAAGCGGGCTGGTGTGCGGCACCGCGCCCGACACGACCAGCAGCTTCACCACGATGGATGCCACGGCAAGATGGCAGATGTAGAGCGCATAGGAGGCTGCACCCAATCGCCCGAGCAGGCTGTCCAGCAGCGGCCTGTCGCGCTGGGGCAACGCCAGCAGCCACAGCATGATCACCGCGTAGAGCGCCAGATACATCAGGATCATCGGGGCGGGACGGGAAAATGTCTCGACGCGAAACTCGGACCATCCCATCCAGGCCAGCACGGCGAATGCCATGGCCGCCGCGACGTTGATGACACCTTCATGGTTCCGCAGGTTGATCCGCTCGGACAGCATGCCGATGCCCATGCCGAACAGGAACCCGAAATTATGGGTGCCGAAGAACTTGTTGATCGGCACCTGGCTGTCAGTTGGCAGCAACCCACCGAGAAGCGCCGCAAGGCAGCAGACCTGCCACAGCACAAAGGCCGCGATGCCGAGCCGCATGTTCAGGATCATCAGCCCGAACATGCCATAGAAGATGACCTCGTGGTGCAGCGTCCAGGCCGTGCTGACGACGATGGCCCCCTCGCGCGGGATGAGCAGCGCATCACGGATGAAATCCCAAAATGTCAGCGCGCGGTCGGCACCGACAGACGGGACCATCAGCATCAGCAGGCCCAGCGGCAACATGACCAGCCAGTACAGCGGCAGGATGCGGATCGCGCGCTTGATGTAGAAGGCATGGGCCTGCTGCGGACGGCCTATGTCATCGCGGTGCATGCGGTAGATGATGTAGCCGCTGAGCACGAAGAAGAACTCGACGCCCGAATGTCCCGCCTCGAAAAAGCGCCCCAGCGCATAGTCGCCGAAATACTTTTTCACGATGTACTCGTTGTGGAACAGCACGACCATGAGCGCCGCAACCCCGCGCGCATACTGGATCGGCATGACGATCTCGCGCGAGGCGGCGGCCTGCACTGTTCCGGCTGGCATCGCGGCTGAAACGGCCTGTTGCTGCGTCATCGGACGGTCATGCTCTCGTTCGCCCGGCACGCACGCGGGCGAACAGCCACAGGCACGCGGCCCAGCCCAGAACCATCGCGCCCCAGTGGATGGCCTGCATGGGATGGATGAAGGGGTGTAGCAGTGAAATCGTGCCCATGCGCGGCAGCAGCACGAAGCTCAGGATCATGGCGGCAAAGGCCGGAATGCCAGCCCAGACCGGCTTCCTGAACACAAGGCAGATGACGGCCACCAGCAGCAGCCCCGCCATCACCAGCGGCAGGAGCCCCGCCGCATAGGAATGCTGGAAATAGAAGGTGTGGATCGAGTTCCAGAACACGAACGCGCCCATCCCGAGGCCAAGCCAGGTGCCTGCGTGCAGGAGTGCGGCGAATAGAAGCGCGAGCATGAGCAGCCATGGGCGGGATTGCGGAAGGGCTTGAATGCCGTCTTGCAGGAGTATCACAGACGATCTCCATCACGTCATGGTCGGGCTTGACCCGACCATCCACGCCTTCAGTTGCAGACCAGTGCCTGCGGGATTCTCGGGGCAAGCCCGAGAATGACATCAACGCGCCGCTTCACAAATCCATCACCAGCCGGGCCGGATCCTCGAGGCTTTCCTTGACCCGCACGAGGAAGGTCACCGCTTCCTTGCCGTCGATGATGCGGTGATCGTAGCTCAGCGCCAGATACATCATGGGCCTGATCACGATCTGGCCGCCGACCACCATGGGCCGTTCCTGGATCTTGTGCATGCCGAGAATGGCGCTTTGCGGGGCGTTCAGGATCGGCGTCGACATCAGCGAGCCATAGACCCCGCCATTCGAGATGGTGAAGGTGCCGCCCTGCATCTCGTCGATCTTCAGCGCGCCGTCACGGGCGCGCTTGCCGAAATCGG
>JANMHN010000080.1:0-3633 GCA_031375185.1 Allobosea sp.
GGGAAGCGTTTTGCACCCCGTGCGCCCTTTTCACATCATCACGGCTGCGCTAACCGTGAGCGGCGCGGACATGGCGAAACTGGTAGACGCAAGGGACTTAAAATCCCTCGGCCTTAAACCGTGCGGGTTCGACCCCCGCTGTCCGCACCATTCACGCCGGATATGCGCGCGAAGTCTTGCCGCCGCTCCGCGTTGGTGATCCGATGGATGAGGCCCACACGGGCCTGCAATGGGTGGAGACATGGCATGAGCGTTCTCGACAAGGGCATCACGCAGGGCGGAACAGGCTTCGCCGGAAAGACCTGGAACATCCTTGGCCAGGTCTATTTTCCGAAGGCGGTTTGCGGTTCGACCTTCGCCTTCGAGACCAACAGTGAGCCGGGCCAGTTCGTGCCGGTGCATGTCCACCCCACGCAGGACGAGTTCATTCTGGTGCAGGAAGGCGTGCTGGACCTCAAGCTGGACGGCGTGTGGATGAAAGCCCATGCGGGTGACCTGGTGCGCCTGCCACGCGGCATCCCGCATGGCTATTTCAACAAATCCGACAAGCCGGCACGCGCCCTGTTCTGGGTGTCGCCGTCACGCATGCTGGAAGAGCTGTTCAACAACCTCCACAATGTCGCGGACCCGGCAGAGGTCGTGGCCATATCGGCCCGGCATGAGGTCGAGTTCCTGCCACCGGAAGCGAACGTGTGATCAGGCAGACTGGCTCTCCGCGCTGTCAATGGCGCCATTCAGCCCAGAGGCCCCCTCACGCCATCGCCGCCTTCACCGTTTCCACCAGTTGCTTCATGGTGAAAGGCTTGGGCAGGAAGTGGAAGCTCTCGCCCTCGGGCAGGTTTTTCTTGAAGGCCTCTTCGGCATAGCCCGAGACAAACACGAAACGGGTGTTGGGGTTGCGCTTGCGCAGTTCGCCCAGCAGCGTCGGTCCGTCCATTTCCGGCATGACCACGTCTGACACCACAAGGTCAACATCCCGGCCATGGGCTTCAAGCTCGCGCAGGGCCGCAACGCCCGATTCAGCCTCGAGCACGGTGTAGCCGCGCGATGTCAGCATGCGGGCATTGAGGGCGCGCACCGCGTCCTCGTCCTCCACGAGCAGGATGACCCCTGCCCCGGTGTGGTCAACCGCAGCGACGGGGAGCGACGCGGCGACCTTGGCCTTGGCATCGGTGGCGATCTCCTCGGCTGTCGGCACATGCCGGGGCAGGAAGATGCGGAATGTCGTGCCTTGCCCCACCTTGGAATCGGCAAAGACGAAGCCTCCGGTCTGCTTGACGATGCCGTAGACCATCGACAGGCCGAGACCCGTGCCCTTGCCCACATCCTTGGTGGTGAAGAACGGCTCGAAAATCTTGTCGATGATCTCCTGCGGAATGCCTGAACCGGTATCCTCCACCTCGAGCAGAACATAATCGCCCTTGGGCATGGAGGCGTAGGTCAGCGCCATGGACTCAGCTTCGCTGACGTTGCGCGTGCGCAATGTCAGCTTGCCGCCCGGTTTCATGGCATCGCGCGCATTGACGGCAAGGTTGACGATGACCTGCTCGAGCTGGCCGACATCGGCCTTGACCGGCCACAAATCGCGGCCATGGCGCACATCAAGCCCGATCGTGTCGCCGACGACGCGCTTCAGCATGAGTGACAGGTCAGACAGCACGTCGCCATATTCGAGTACCTGCGGGCGCAGGGTCTGCCGGCGCGAGAACGCCAGCAACTGGCGCACGAGGGACGCTGCCCTCAGCGCATTCTGCTTGATCTGCATGATATCCTGGAAGGATGGATCGGTGGGCTTGTGGCTGGCGAGCAGGAAATCCGACGCATTGAGGATGACCTGCAGGACATTGTTGAAATCATGCGCGATGCCGCCTGCAAGCTGGCCGACGGACTGCATTTTCTGCGCCTGATCGATGTTCTCCTTCAGCTTACGTTCCGAGGTGGTCTCTAGCGCATAGACGATGGCCTTCTCCTCCCCGCCCTCACCGTCGATGACGGGCGCCAGGAACAGCCGTGCCGAGCGGTCATCCTCGCCCATGATCGAGACATCCAGCGGCTTGATGTCGGCATTGCCAAACCCGGCTGAAGCAAGCGCCGGCTGAAGCAAGGCCCAGTCGGTGTCCTTGATCAGGCCCCTGATGCTCGTGGCAGGCAGGCCGGACGAGAGCTTGGCAAAGGCCGCATTGGAGCGCACGATATGGCCGTCGGCCCCCACCGTGGCGATGGCCATCGGCGTGTTGTTGAAGAAACGGGCCAGCCTCGCTTCCGCCGCAGTGCCGGCATCTGCGCCAACCTCGCCGGGCGTGCGGTTGAGCACCAGCGTGCGGGAGGCCCCTGCCTTGCCATCCTGGCCGAAAGCCACTTCATGGTGCAGCCTGACGGGGAGTGATTGGCCATTGCGGCGGCGCAGGTCCACATCCACAACCTCGGTGCGGACTTCGCCCGGTTTTCCGCTGATGGCGGAGACCAGGGCCACCGCATTGACCGGCGCAATGTCCTTCAGAAGCAGGCCGCCGGAACCGACCTTGGCCAGGTCATGATCCAGCCAGCCAGCCAATGTGGCATTGAGATAGGGCACCGAGCCATCTGGATCGATCGACATGAAACCTGCCGGCGCGTGGTCGAGGAAATCGATGGCCTGCTGCAATTCCTGAAAGACGTTTTCCTGCCCCTCGCGCTCGCGGGTGATGTCCCTCACCCGCCAGAGCGTGGCGTTCTTGCCATCGGGCCGCGCCGTCATGCTCACAGACACGCGATACCAGCCTGCCTCGCCCTTGCCCGTGAGCGGAGGCGACAGGCGGATTTCGTCGGTCTGCGAGCGACCCTCGCGCGCCGCAAGCGCCAGCCGGTAGACCACTTCGGAGACATCCGAGCCACCCGAAAAGAGTCGCTCGACCGGCTTGATGTCCCCCACCGTCGCAGCACCCGACAACGTCTGGTAGGCGCGGTTGGCATAGATGATGCGGTTGTCTGCTTCCGTCACGATCACGCCGTCATCGGCCTCGTCGACGATCGTGCGGGTCAGATCATTGCGGCCAGACCGGCCGGAGAACTGCACAAGGCCGATGGCAAGCCCGAAAAGGCAGAACACGCCGATGACCGACAAAAGACCGAGGAAGACAAGGATCAGCGGCTGGGCCCATTCATTGGCCAGGAAACCAAGCGCGACGGCAGCCCCGACGATGCCGCCCGCAACCAGAAGCAGCAGCCCGATGCTGCCGGAACTGTCCGACCGGTCGATGGCGGCCTTCTGGCCAATGCGGTCCTGGGTCATGCCCTGTCAGCCTTCACGAGATCATCATCATTGCCAGCATTGCGAAATCACAAAACCGGTCACCACTTTTGTGCGCAATGCTCAGGCCTGCAACATCGAAGACATTGCACAATGACCAGTTAGGCGCGACGACGCCGGGTGCGCAAGACGAAACCAATGACTTCCGCCACCGCCTTGTAGTGTTCCACCGGCACAGGCTCATCCAGCTCGGTCGTGGCGTGCAGCGCGCGGGCCAGCGCAACGTTCTCGACAATGGGCACGCCATGCTCGCCCGCAACCTCACGGATCTTGAGCGCCATCGAATCAACGCCCTTTGCGACGCAGATCGGAGCTTCCATTCCGGCTTCGTATTTCAGCGCGAC
>JANMHN010000101.1:0-6644 GCA_031375185.1 Allobosea sp.
ACTGGCGCGCATCTGCGTGGCCATCGACCCGCCTGCCACATCAGGCCGCCATGCCGATGCCTGCGGACTGATGGTGGCGGGGATCACCAGCGAAGGCGTCGTGCATGTGCTGGAGGACGCGACCATGGAGCGGGCCAAACCTGCCGAGTGGGCCACCCGCGCTGCGGCGCTCTACCAGCGCCATCAGGCTGATGTCGTGGTGGTCGAGGTCAACCAGGGCGGCGAGATGGCCGCCTCTGTGCTGCGGCAGGTCGATGACGCGCTACCCATCGTGGCGGTGCGCGCCACCCGCGGCAAATACCTGCGCGCCGAACCCGTGGCCGCACTCTATGCCCAGGGCCGCGTCTCCCATGTCGGCGCTTTCCCGGCGCTGGAAGACGAAATGTGCGATTTCGGCGCAGGCGGCCTCAGCTCAGGCCGCTCGCCAGACAGGCTCGACGCGCTGGTCTGGGCCGTGACGCACCTCGCGCTGGGAGCGAAGGGACGGCCAAGAGTCAGAGGCCTGTGAGGGGGTTGTGAGGGAAGAACCCCACCCTGCCCTCCCCGCATGGCGGGGAGGGAAACACGCAGGAATATGGTCGTTCGGTAAAGTTCTTGGCCGGTTGCGAAAATGATTGCCGTTCCCTCCCCACCTTGTGGGGAGGGCAGGGTGGGGCTCTTGCCTCGCTTTCCTCTCGAAAGGACACCCCACATGCTCGATCTCCTCTCCCGCTGGCGCTCCCCGCCGGTGCAAAAACCTGTGCCTGTGCCTGAAACCAAGCGCTCGCGCACGGCGCCTCTGATTGCCTGGCATGGCAACGGGCAGGCGCGCTGGACGCCGCGCGATTATGCGGCGCTGGCCCGCGAGGGCTACCAGACCAATGCCATCGTGCATCGCTGCGTCAGGCTGGTGGCCGAAAGCGCGGCGCAGGTCGCGGTCTCGGTCCGGTTTGACGGGCGCGAGGTGGATGACCACCCGCTGCTGACGCTGATGGCGCGCCCCAATTCGCGCCAGTCCGGCGGCGCGTTCCTCGAGGCGCTCTACGGTCACCTGCTCGTGGCCGGCAATGCCTATGTCGAGGCGGTGATGCTGAACGGCGAATTGCGCGAACTGCATGCGCTGCGCCCCGACAGGATGCGGGTGGTGCCCGGACCCGATGGTTGGGCGGCGGCCTATGACTACACGGTGGATGGCAAAAGCGTCCGGTTCCGGCAAGATGGCGAGAGGCTCCAGCCGATCCTGCACCTGTCGATGTTTCATCCGCTGGATGACCACTATGGCATGCCGCCGATGGAGGCGGCGGCGCGAGCGCTCGACATCCACAATGCTGCCGGGGCCTGGAATAAGGCGCTGCTCGACAACGCGGCGCGGCCCTCCGGCGCGCTGGTCTATGCCGGGCCGGATGGGGCCAGCCTGACAGATGGCCAGTTCGAGCGGCTGAAGACAGAGCTTGAAGAGAGCTTCCAGGGCTCGCGCAACGCCGGTAGGCCGCTCTTGCTGGAGGGCGGGCTGGATTGGAAACCGCTGTCGCTGAGCCCCAAGGAGATGGATTTCATCGAGGCCAAGGCGGGTGCGGCGCGCGAGATCGCGCTGGCCTTCGGCGTGCCGCCGCTGCTGCTCGGCCTGCCGGGGGACTCGACGCATGCCAACTATGCCGAGGCCAACAAGGCGCTTTGGCGCCAGACCGTGATCCCGCTTGTGCGCCGCACGCTCGGCTCGCTGGCGGGATGGCTGGGCGCAGCCTTCCCGGATGATCTGGTGATGGAGCCTGATCTCGACGCCATCGAGGAATTGGCCGAGGACCGCGAAAAGCTCTGGAGCCGCGTGCTGGCGGCTGGCGATCTCCTGACCAACGCCGAGAAACGGCAAGCGCTTGGCTATCCAGCCGAACGCCCTGCCTGATCACAAGGGAGAACAGCACGATGGATGCCATTCTGGAACGCTTCGCGACAAGCAGTGACATGGGCCATATCGGACTGCTGTTCTGGGCCTTGAGCGCATCGGTGCTGCTCTCGCGCGCCTTGAATGACGTGTCCGCCGCCAATCGCCGCTTTGACGACTTCGTGCGCGAACTGGCGCGCTTCAACCAGCGCCATGATTTGAAGCCCTGAGGACCGCAAACGACGTCCAGTGTCATCCCCGGCGGCCCAACGGGCCGGGAAGGGGATCCAGCGCACGACACGAAAGAGTGGATCCCCTTCCCGATGCGTGCCGCATCGCCGGGGATGACACCAACCTGAATCACCTTTCAACATCAAGGAGACCACACATGACCACTTACCGCCCGCCGCTTGGCGGGCTTTTTCGTTTGAGCGGGCCGCCCCATTACGCCGCAGGGCCTCAAGAGCAGGCCGAGGCCCGATCAGAGGCCCGCGATGCGATCCGCACCTTTGTCCGGGTTCTGGAGCAGATGGACCGCCAGACGGCCAGGCCTGCCCGCAGCCGTCCGCGTGCCAGACGGGAGAAGGCATGATGCGCGCCCTGCAGGACGATGACAGGGCGGCGCATGCGCTGCAGACCAAGCTGATGCCCGATGCGCTGGTGCGTGTCGACACGGCGGGGCAATTCGAAGGCTATGCCAGCCTGTTCAACCTGCCCGACCTCGGCAAGGACGTGGTCGAGCCCGGTGCATTCGCCGTCTCGCTGGCACGGCGCGGCCCGCGCGGCATCAAGTTGCTCTGGCAGCATGATCCATCCGAGCCGATCGGCCAGTGGCTGCTGCTGCGCGAGGACGGGCGCGGCCTGTTTGTCCGTGGGCGGTTGTCACTTGGTGTTGCCCGCGCCCGCGAGACCCTGGCCCTGATGCGGGACGGGGCGGTGGACGGGCTGTCCATCGGCTTTCGGACCGTCAAGGCCCGCAGCGATCCACGCACCGGCTATCGCCGCCTCACGGAGATCGACCTGTGGGAAATCTCCATCGTGACTTTCCCGCTTCTGCCGCAGGCCCGCGTCTCGGCGGTCAAGACCGGCGGGGTTGCCTGCCATGCGGCCTGACACCCTGCACACCGCATCGACCCTTCCACAATCAACCTTTCCCAAACCTGGAGCCATCCGATGGATATGACGACACACACCACCGTTGCCCCCGAAGCCAAGGCCCATCTTGGCCAGGCCGGCGAGGCTTTCAACGAATTGCGCAGCACGTTCGAGGCCTTCCGCGATACCAACGACCAGCGCCTGGCTGAGATGGAGCAGCGCTCTTCCTCCGACGTGCTGCTGGACGAGAAACTGGCCCGCATCGACACGGCGCTGGACGAGCACAAGCGCCGCCTCGACCGCATGACACTGACGGCCCGGCGTCCGTCGCTCGGCCTGTCGGGCGGTGCAGACGATGCGGGCGCAAGCGAGCGCAAGGCAGGTTTCCAGGCCTATATCCGCCGCGGCGACCTCTCAGCTTTCCGCAGCGGCGAGTTGAAGGCACTGTCGGCCGGCTCCGGTCCCGATGGCGGCTTCGTGGCGCCTGCGGAGGTCGAGCGCGACATCCTGGCCCGTCTGGCCAACATCTCGCCGATGCGGGCGCTGGCCACGGTGCGCACGATTTCCGCCGGAACCTATCGCGCCGCATTCTCGGCCACCGGTCCTGCATCCGGCTGGGCCGGAGAGACAGCCGCGCGGCCCGAAACCGCCTCGCAGGTTCTGTCCGAACTCGTCTTTCCGGCCATGGAACTCTACGCCATGCCGTCCGCAACCCAGACGCTGCTCGATGATGCGCTGGTGGATGTGGACCGCTGGGTGGCGGAAGAGGTCGAGACGGTCTTTGCCGAACAGGAAAGCACGGCCTTCATCACTGGCAACGGCACAACCCAGCCGCGCGGCGTGCTGAGCGTGCCGGTTGTGGCGGATGCAAGCTGGACCTGGGGCAATATCGGCGTGCTCAACACAGGCGCTGCGGGCGCATTCGCGGCCACCAACCCGTCTGACATGCTGATCGACCTGATCTATGCCCTGCGCACCGGCTACCGCCAGAATGGCAGCTTCCTGATGAACCGCCGCGTGCAGAGCGCCATCCGCCGCTTCAAGGACAGCGCCGGCAATTACATCTGGATGCCGCCGTCGGGTCTCAACCAGCCTGCGACATTGATGAACTTTCCGGTGGCGGAGGCCGAAGCGATGCCCAACATCGCTGCCAACTCCGTCTCGGTCCTGTTTGGCGATTTCAGGCGCGGCTACCTGATCGTGGACCGGGCAGGCGTGCGGATCCTGCGTGATCCGTATTCCGCGAAACCTTACGTGCTGTTCTACACCACCAAGCGTGTGGGCGGCGGCGTGCAGGATTTCGCCGCCATCAAGGGGCTGCGCTTCGCGGCATAAGCCCACGACAGCTGTCTGTCGTCAGTTGTTGCCGCCGGTCCGGAGTACGGGTTCGGCGGCAATGGCCGGCAAAGGGGCAGGCTGTCGGCCCCGGCTTCGCTGGCGCTGCGTGGGCCGCCCTGCGCCAGCCTGCTCCCCGGCGGTTGCAACAGGTGCGCTCGCAAGAAGGGCACTGGTCGCGTTCGTGATCCAGGCACGGTGATCGGCGACTGGCGTGATGGCGGTGAAGCCGCCACAGACACTGCGCACGCGCTGGTTGGTCGGCCCGCTCGACCAACTGACGATTCCGACCAGTTCGCCCGATCCGCCACGCATGATCGGCCCGCCCGAATCGCCCTTGCAGGCCCCTGCGCCGGGTGCCTGCCCGAGCTTTTGCGCATCGACGGCCACGACCACACTGTTGCCTGATGTGTAGGAGCCTGCAGAGGTCAGGCTGGTCTGGCGCAGGGTTCGGGCGCTCCCGCTTCGGCCTTCCTGGCCGAGGCCGAAGCCAGAGATTGTCAGGCTGTCACCAAGGCCCATGGAGCCGCCAAGCCCGGCTGGCACCACACTGTCTGGAAGCGGCTCTGCCAGCAGCAGAACCGCAAGATCGATGCCGGGCTGGGTGCTGGGTGTCAGCCCCGGCAGGAAACTTTCATGCGCTGTCAATCCGACCACGCGGATCTGGCGGCGGCGCATGCCGTCATCAAGGGCGCTGACTGTGAAACGCCCGCCACGGATGACGCAATGGGCCGCTGTCAGGACCACGCGCCTGTCGATGGGCACGCCGCTGCACAATTCGCCGCGGCTGCTGTCGATCTTCACAGTCCAGCGTCGCGCATCATCCGTGGCGCGCACGACATTGCCCCCCACGATGGCAAGCGCCGGTTGCGCGCTGACAAAAGCAAAGACAGCAAGCCCTGTCAGTCCAAGGACCAGACGGGCGATGGAATGGCTTTTCATGGCGCGCAAGAGTTTGACTTTCGCGAAGCTCGGGATTCAGCAGGATGCAGTTTCATGATGACCTCCCCGAACATGGGGCAATTGGCGTGTGACGTCCAGAACAGCGGCGGAATCTGGTGAACACCAACCTGATGCCAAACGCTTCAGCGCCAATCGGCCTGCCGCGACCAGCTTGCCAGTGTCGTGTCGATCCAGCCGCGCTGCGGGGGCAGAAGCGCGCCTTGCGTCAGCTCTCCGCATTTGCCGCCGCGCTGCCCCGTCGACCAGCTGACGGCGGCAACGACATGCCCGCCCGCCCCGATGATCGGCCCGCCTGAATCGCCCTGGCAGGCCCCCACGCCGGGGGCTGCCCTCGCCCAGAGCAGTATCCTGCTGATCCCGTAAGGGCTGCTGGTCTGGAGCGTGGTGGAACGCCATGTGCCGGTCGCCGAGGGGTCGCCCTCACGGGACAGGCCGAAGCCTGCGACCGTGACCGGCATGGCATCTGCGCCGGGCACGCTAGAGGCCAGCGATGCCGCCGTGAAGCGTTCCGGAAGGGGTGCTCCCATCCTGATCAACGCCAGATCAATGGAGCGGGTCCGTTCCTGCACGGCATTGTTGCGGAACTCGGGATGCCTGACGACCGCTCGTGGTTCCGACAGGACAGGCTGGCCGCCTTCGCGGAAAAACACCCTGACATTCGCGCCGGAGGGCACGCAATGCGCGGCTGTCAGCACCACGTCCGGCGCAAGCACGATACCGGTGCAGAGCCCGCCCCGATCATGCAGCACCATCACCGCCGAGGCTTCGAGCGGCCCGCCCACCTGCCCCCCCACGATGGCCCGGGCAGGCACGGCCCACGCCAGAGCGCCGAACAAGACGCCAGCCACGCCCAGACCTGCAGCCCTGAAGGATATCGCCATGAGTCCCATTCTGATCGCGCCTCCCTTGGCCGAGCCGGTTTCACTGGCAGAGACCAAGCTCTACCTCAAGATCGATGTCCCTGACGAGGATGATCTGGTCAGGACTCTGATCAGCGCGGCGCGTCTTCTCATCGAGGCGGCGAGCGGGCGGCTGCTGATCCACCAGACATGGCGGCTGGTCCTGGATCACTGGCCCCAGCACGGCGAGATCAGGCTGCCGCTGGCGCCTGTTGCCCAGGTTGTGGCCGCGCGTGTGTTCGATGCTGCTGGCATCCCGCAGGCGCTGGCCCCAACCGCACTCGAATTGGTGGCGGGAACGGATCCACCGCTCATGGTCATGGCAACACCCGTGCCGCCGCCAGGCCGGTCGCGTGCCGGGATCGAGATCGACCTGCTGGCGGGATACGGACCGGCTGCGGTCTCGGTTCCGCATGCCTTGCGGCAAGCGATCCTGATGCTGGTCGCGCGCTGGTTCGAACTGCGCGGAGATGTGGCAAGCCGGGGCGATG
>JANMHN010000133.1:0-19631 GCA_031375185.1 Allobosea sp.
CAGCAGGCGCTGGCGCGCGGCCATGTCCATGCGCTGGCCGGCGTCACCGCCGTGTTCGCCCTGTGCGGGCTGGCCATCGTCCGCACCGCGCGGCCAGGCTACCTGTCGCAGGACCTTGCGCGGGACCTCACGAAGGACGAACCATCATGAGCGCGCTTGAGCTGTCGCCGCGCCCCTTCGCCTATGACGGGCCGACCCGTGCCGAGATCGCGCTCGAGGACGAACTCAAGCGCTGCCCGGCCTGCCATGCCGAGCCGCAGAGCCGCAGCAGCACCCAGGCCGTGCGCGGCACCCGCGAGTTCTGCATTGCGTGGCGCTGCGGGGCCGCCGCCGTTGTCTGGATCATGCAGGGCGGGTCGATCACCACGCGCCGCATCGACCCGTGCCAGCACATCACCAAGGCCGGCATCATGAGGGCCGTCGAGGTCGCCCGCGCTGCCTTCACCTGCACGGAGATCGGCTGATGCTCACCGTCACCTCGATCACGGAACACGCTCCCGCTGCGGCCCGTCAGAGCCGGGCGTTGCCCTCAAGCAGCCGGAACGGCGATAGGGCAAACATCAACGCCAGCGCCAGCTGGTGGACCCTGGCCGACCTTGCCGTGCTGTTCGGGCGCGGCGGCATGGCCCGCGTCGTCAGGCGCTGGCGCATCGAGCATGATTTCCCGGCGCCACTGCCCTGGTGCCGCCGCGAGCTGCGCTGGAATCCAGACGCCGTGCTGCGCTGGAAGGCCGAGCACGAGCGCAGGGCCGGGAGCCTCTGACATGGCAAAGCGTGTGCGCAGCCCGAAGCGTAAGTCAGCTATTCCATACCTCCGCCTTGATCGCGGCATCTGGCGCTGGCGGCCGTCGGCCCGGCTGCGTGCCCAGTTCAGCGATGTCATGCTGGGCACCGACCGCATCGCCGCCGAGGACGAGGCCGGCAGGCTCAACCGGCAGGTGCGCGACTGGCTGCGCGATGGCGGGGCCGAGAAGCTGCGCGAGACACGGCTCGACCAGCGCAAGAAGCCCCAGCGCGCATCGCTGGTTTCGTTCGGGGCCATGATCAGCGCCTGGCGCGCCAGCGATGCGCACCTCCACCTGGCCCCCAGCACACGCGAGGCGGCGCGGCCCATCATGGCCATGATCGAGGACCGTTTCGCCCACACGCCGCTGCCCGCCGTGACCCGCAGCGCCGCCCGCGAGTGGCTGCAGCACATCAAGGATCGCGCGCCGGGCACAGCGCGCCAGGTGGGCCTGCGCGCCCGCGCCATCTGGGGCTGGGCCATCGAGCAGGAACTGACGGCGCTGCCCAACCCGTTTGTCCGGATCAAGGGCAGCGCGGGCAAGGCCCTGATCGGCTCCGGCGGCAAGCGCAAGGTGCGCTACGGCTGGGAAGAGGTGCAGGCGCTGTTGCAAACGGCGGACACGCCCTCAAGCAGCCAGAAGGGCGATAGGGCCAGCATACTCCCTCCCATGCGCCGCGTCGGCAACGTGCTGGTGCTGGCCATGCTGTGCTGCATGCGCAAGTCCGATGCCGAGATCATCGAGCGCCGCGCTTTTCGCTGGGTCGGAACGGCCCGCGAGGGCCACTGGCGGCTGCGCTATGCCCAGTCCAAATCCATGGTGCGCGGCCTCAAGGGCGAGCGCACCGGGGGCCGCGTCATCGACATGGCGCTGCCGGTCCCGGTGGTGCAGCGCCTGTCAGGCTGGCTGGCCGAGACCGCAGGTCAGCAGCAGGCCAGGCTCTGGACCGGCACGCCCGACCAGCTCACCCGCGCCTTCCATCAGCTGCGCGAGGCGACCCGGAAGACCTGCCCGGGCCTTGATGAGCAGGCCACCCTGCGCGACGCCCGCCGCTCCGGCTTCGTGCTCTACATCCTGTCGGGCAGCACGGTCGAGTTGGCCTGCAAGATCTCCGGCCACACCATCAAGGAAGGCTACGACATCGTCGAGCACTACCTGCCCAACACGCCCGAGCTCGCCGACAAGGCCGTCGGGATGCTCACGGTGGCCTTGTGAGCCGACAGGCGAATACCCGCCTCATGCAGCCCAAAGGGCGGTAGGCGATAAAGATGTTCCGCGTCGCGTGTTGCGTCATGCGTTCCACCCCCAGCCACAAGGAGCGGCCCATGACCGCAAACCCATCCGCCACAAATCCTGCCCAGCCGTCACTGCAGCCCAACCTCGAGGCTGTGCTCAAGACACTGAACAACCCCGGCATCGAAGCCTATCTGGCCACGCTCGCACCGCGCGAGCGTGGCATGGCCCGGACACAGATCGCCGCCATCAACGTGTTGCAGATCTATTGCGCCGGCGAGCTAGACAGCGGCGTAGAGAGCGACGAGCTCATCATGAACCTCGCTCTGATCTTCAACGGCATGGCACGTTCAGCTCTGACCAGCGAGGACATGCTCACCGGCACGGTGAGCCACCACGGCGTCGAGGCCATGCGCATTGCGCTCGCCGCCATTGATAACGGGCACAGGCCGGACCACACCTTCAAGGGTCCGATCGTTATGCAAACCCCGACACACAGGGCGTGACCATGCGCGGCATCAACATCAAGTTCATCCAACCACTCGACAAGGCGGACCTCGGCCATCCGGGCCCGGCGCCGCAACTCGACTGGATCGCCGTCGGCAAGCTGCGCTTCGACGACAGCTACCAGCGCAAGGTGACAGCGCAAGGCGTCAAGCACCTGCGCCAGATCGCCAGGGCGTTCGACTGGCGGCTGTTCGCGCCGGTCATCGTCGCACCCATCGAGGGCGGCGACTTTGCCGTGATCGACGGCCAGCACCGGACCCATGCCGCCGTGCTGCGCTGTATCGAGAAGGTACCCTGCCAGATCGTGCTGGCCGACAGGAAGATGCAGGCCAGGGCCTTCGCCGGCATGAACGGCAACCAGGCCATCCGCCTCGCGCCCTACCAGGTGCATCGCGCCGCGCTGGCCGCCGGCGACATCAAGGCCATGGCCGTTCACATTGTGTGCGAGCGGGCCGGCGTCACGATCACCACGAACATACAGGCCGACAAGATGGAGCGCGGCGACACCGTGGCCGTGGCCACGATCTACCGGATGGTCGCCGTGCATGGCGCGCCGGTCGCGATCGCCGCGCTCAAGGCCATCGTCAAGACAGCCGATGGCCATGTCGGCATGGTCAACGCGCTGGCCATCACGGGCTATTGTGCCCTGTTCGCCCGCCGCCCAGACCTGATGGACGTCGACGATCTGCTTGACAGGCTTGATGACTTCGACCTCGGCGCCGCCATGGTCCGCGCCTGGAAGGCCTCCGGCAAGTCAGCCGAGCGCCGCGACAGGCTCGTCGCCGAGATCGAGGGCTTTCTCGACCATGGCCCCGAGCATACAGCCACTCAATCCGCCGATCCTCAGCCAGAGACGATCTTTGATGGCTCTCACTATCGGGAGGTGACGCCATGAACAAACCTGACCAGATCATGGACGCCTGCATGAGCGACCGCAGCAGCAGCATCATGGATGTGCAAAGCCTGGTGAGCGCCGAACTGGAACGCGGCTATCACAAGTTCCCGAGGCCGCAGAGCAGCCTGCACGAGGGCTATGCCGTGATGCTTGAGGAGGTTGATGAGATGTGGACCGACATCAAGGCCGACAGATTAGCCGAAGCTCTGATCGAAGCCATCCAGGTTGCGGCCATGGCGATCAGGTTGATCGTCGATGTGGGCGGCCCGGATGCCATCGAGATGCTGCGCACACGCGATCACATCAAGAGGATGGGCGGTGGATGATGACAAGATCGTCAACGATTTCAGAGCAGCTCGCCACCCTGGCCGCCGAACTGCTGGCCGACGCCAAGGCCCATGGTCTCACGGTCACGACATTGGCAGACGGCTCGATGGTCACCACCGGCACCGGCGAGGTGCTGCGTCAGGCCCGCGTGGCCAACATCGTCGCGCTGGCGGCCGAGCTGATGAAGGAGGTCGGCCGGTGATGGATGATCACGACAAGCACCCTTGCGCCGCGCGCTGCGGCAAGTGCGGCCACGTTCAGATTATCGCCTGGACACCGATGAATGTTGCCGTATTCAGCCGCCTGATCAAATCTGTGATCTGCCGGTGGTGCGGCAACGGCCCGAAGAACATGTTTCTGGCCAGCGATGCAGAAGCCGCCTTATGCGGTCCCCCTGTTTTCAGCGCTCAGCTAGCTTTGAAAGCTCCCGAAAGAGCGCGCGAGACGGAGGCCGAGACACGAGACGGAAAATCACCGTCTGTTCTTGTTCGTGCAATCTCCGCAAGTCATTCAGATCAATAATGAATGTTTGGTCGGGGCGGCGAGATTTGAACTCACGACCCCTAGTCTCCCAGACTAGTGCGCTAACCGGGCTGCGCTACGCCCCGACATTGGCGCTTATAGAGGGCAGGCCTGTGCCGCGCAACGGTTCAGGCACGCGTTGCGTCTGATTTTCACATGCGCTGATTGCGCCTTTCCAAGTCGGGTCGGGCGCGGTACTTCCCGCGCCCTCGATCCACCTCGCTGCCTCGCTGATTCATGTCCGGTTTGGCCGCGTGGCTGGTCATGTTGAACGGGAGCGGGTTTTTCGCGGAAAACCGGAACTTCATTTCTGCGGCACGTTTTTGCCGGAGCAGCAATTATGCCTGATCTGTCCATCGGCGTCGATTTCGGCACCACCAACACCGTCATTGCCGTTGCCAGGCGCGGGGAGGGCGTGCGGAGTGTGACCTATCCGCATGCAGGCGGCCTTGAAGATGTCTATCGCTCGGTGCTGTGCTTCGAGCGTGCGGACGATGACAGGCTGCTGAAGGTCGAGACCACCGGCGGGCTGTTCGCGATCGAACACTATCTGGCCTCTGTCGGTGAAACCCGTTTCATCCAGTCCTTCAAGAGCCACATCGCCAGTGCCGTGTTCAGGGATACGCGCATTTTCTCGACGCGGTTCCTGTTCGAGGATCTGCTGGCGGCATTTTTCGGCCTGGTGCTGGCTGATGCCAAGGGCCAGATCCCGCAGGACGCCGCGCGGATCGTGGCTGGCCGCCCCGTGGCCTTCGCCGGCGGCAACCCCGACGAGGCATTGGCGCACCAGCGTTATGATGCCGCCTACCGGATTGCGGGCCTGGCAAAGCCGACTTATGTCTATGAGCCTGTCGGTGCGGCGTATTATTATGCGCAGCGCCTTGAGAGGGACGCGACGATCCTCGTGGGGGATTTCGGCGGCGGCACGAGTGATTTCTCGATCATTCGCTTCGAGCGGCGCAATGGCGCGATGCGCGCGATCCCGATGGGCCATGCGGGCGTCGGCATCGCCGGTGACAGCTTCGATTACCGCATCATCAACGCGGTTGTCTCGCCAAGGCTGGGCAAGGGCAGCCAGTACAGCTCGATGGGCAAGGTCATGGAGGTGCCCGCGCATTATTACGCCAATTTCGCGCGCTGGCATCAGTTGGCCATGCTGAAATCCCCGGAGAACCGGCGCGAGCTTGAAAAGCTGAAAAAGATCGCCCTTGCGCCTGACATGATCGACAAGCTGATCGACGTCATCGAAAACGATTGGGGTTTTGCGATCTACCGGGCCGTCTCCGCTGCCAAGGTAGCCTTGTCCTCGGAGCCGGAAACGCTGTTCTCGTTCCGCAAGGGCGACATCTCCATCGAACGGATCATCAAGGTCGGCGAGTTCGAGGGCTGGATCAAGGATGATCTCGCCCGCATCGGCGGCACCGTCGACGGTTTGTTCGAAAAGCAAGGCCTGAAGCCCTCCGATATCGACCGTGTCTTCCTGACCGGCGGAACATCCTACATCCCGTCTGTGCGGCGCGTGTTCGAGGAGCGTTTCGGCCCTGGCAAGCTGGATTCAGGCGGCCAGTTCGAATCCATTGCCCACGGGCTTGCGCTGATCGGCCTTGAGGACGACCAGAGCGCCTGGGAGGTTGCCCATCCGCAAGGTTATGCAAAAGCCCGCAGGTTCTGATCAGAAGCGTTAACCAGCGCCGCTAACCAGCCCGCCTAACCACCTTTCACACGTTTCCTTGCTAACCGTTTGTTCACCATGCCTTCTGACGTGGTCATCACCACAGGAGGCATCATGTCTGCCATTGCCGACCGCAACACCCGGACCGGACAGACTTTCAGCGCCGCCTCATCGGTGCGCGGCACGCTGCGTCCCTTCTTCGCCGAGATGTCGCCACACTGGCACTCTGACTGGGCCTGGGCGAATTACGAGAACACCATTCTGGCCTTGTCCAACCGCTTCGGCCTGACCAGCCTGTGCGAAATCGGCGGCGGACGGGACCCCGGTTTCCAACCGGGCAATCCCGCGCTGGAAGGGCTGTCGCTCACCGTCAATGACATTGACCAGCTCGAGCTGGACTTTGCGCCGTCGGGCCTTGGCAAGGTCCGTTTCGACATCGCCGGCGATCTTTCGGAACCCGACGCACGGCCTGGCAGCTATGACCTGATGTTCTCGCGCATGGTGTTCGAGCATGTCGATGGCGTCGAGCAGGCCTGGCGCAACATTCATGCGCTGCTGAGGCCAGGCGGCGTGGCGCTGGCCTTCTTCCCCACGCTCTATGCACCTGTGTTCACGCTCAACCACATCATCCCCGAAAGCCTGTCGCGAAAGATCGTGCATGCCATGTTCCCCAACCGGCGCGATGGCGGAGGCGATCCGAAATTTCCAGCGCTGTATGACGGGTGCCGGTCATCGGAAAAGACGCTGAAACCGATGCTGGAGCGGGCTGGCTTCACCGAAACGCATGTCCAGCCCTTCTGGGGCCATGGCTATTTCAATCGCTTGCCGGGCCTCAAGCAGGCCGACCATGTCTTCAACGCCGCAGCCGCACGGCTGGATTGGCGGCTGATGACGACTTATGCGTTCGTGGCGGTGCGAAAGGGAAGGTGATCCGCCTCCGGCGCGATGGCTCTGAGGCCCCAGATCAAGCCGAGCATGAGATAGACATGGCGCCAGTGGTCGATGTCGATCTGGAAGCCCTGAAGCAGGGTGATGAACAGCACGGACCAGATCGCGATGGCGTAGCCTTGTGTCGCGCAGCGCCGGAACACCGCGCTCCAGCCAACGATCATGGTGACGACGACCAAAGCGATATAGGCAAATCCGCCGATCCAGCCATAGGATGCGAAGGCGTTGATGTAGGTGTTGTGCGGGTCTTCGGGGAAATGCCAGCGAAAGCGCAAGGGGCCCATGCCGTTCGGCATCTCCAGCAGCATGCCGATTGAGCGGGCCTGATTGCCGAACCTGCCCTGAACGCCGAGATCGTAGGACTGGTTCAGGCTGGCGCGCTCGTTGAAGACCTCGCGGATGCCCTCGAATGACAGCGCCGCCATCAGCCCTGCAGCCGCAACAGCGAGGATCAGCAGCGAGAAGCCGACGACACGGGTGCGGCCCATGGCATTGGGCGCAGTGATGAAGGTGAGGGCGAAGAGCACAAGCGTCGCGCCGACCAGGTTGCCCCATGCGCCGCGCGAAAACGACAGGAGGATGCCCAGCACTGGGATGCTCATCAGCAGCACGCCGCGCACGAGCCCGATGCGGCCCAGCAGAACCGCCTGCATCACGAAGATCACCGGAAGCACGAGATATGGGCCGAAGACGTTGGGATCCTTGAAGGTTCCAGCAGCGCGACCGTAGAGCGTGAGGTATTCACCCACCCCGCCAACGTCGAAGTAGCCGATGATGCCGGCTGTGGCCGCAAGCCACGCCGAGGCAACCAGCGCTTTCGCCATGGTGTCCAGCCGGCTCATGGCATCGTCTGACATGAGCGCGGCGAACAGGAACGCCGTGAACATCAGATACACGCCAACCGCGATGAAGCGCACGGATGGCGCCTCGTCCATGAACGGGATCAGGGAAAAAATCCCGCCGATGTTGAAAATCAGCAGGATGAAGATCAGCGGCACGACCTTGGCATTGATGCGCAGGCCCGTGATCAGGAAAATGAACACCGTGACCAGGAACATCACCTCGTAGGGCGATGGCTCTATGAGCGCGAAACAACCGCAGAACACGAACAGCCACAGCACGCCGCGCTGCAGGCTGGCGATCGGCAGGCCATATTGCCGCCGTGCGCCCGCAAGCGTGCTCTTCATCGGGGCGGCTGCTGCGCTCAATACGCATTCTCCGTCTTGACCAGCGACACGGGCGTCATGGCGAGGATGTAGAGATCGAACAGCACGGACCAGTTCTCGATGTAATACAGATCGTGCTCCACGCGGCGTTGGATCTTTTCCTCGGTGTCGGTCTCGCCGCGCCAGCCATTGATCTGGGCCCAGCCGGTGATGCCAGGCTTGACCTTGTGGCGCGCGAAATAGCCATCGACGACCTGGTCATAAAGCCGCTCTTCCGCCTTGGCATGGGCCGCATGGGGGCGCGGGCCGACAAGGCTGAGATTGCCGTTGAACACCACGTTGAACAGTTGCGGCAGCTCGTCCAGCGAGGTCCGCCGGATGAACCGCCCCACCCTGGTGACGCGCGGGTCGCCTTTCGTGACGAGCTTTGCAGCCGTGGCATCGGACTGATCGACATACATCGAGCGGAACTTGAAGACCTCGATCATCTCGTTGTTGAAACCATAGCGCTTCTGCCGGAACAGGGCGGGTCCCTTGGAATCACATTTCACCGCCAGGGCCGTGAGCAGCATGACAGGAGACAGCGCGATCAGGGCAAGCGCGCCGACCACCCGGTCGAACATCAGCTTCACCACCATGTCCCAGTCGGCGATGGGCTTGTCGAACACGTCGAGTACCGGCACCGCGCCGATATAGGAGTAGGAGTGGGGGCGGAAGCGCAGCTTGGACATGTGGGCGGACAGGCGGATGTCGATCGGCAGCACCCAGAGCTTGCGCAGCATGTGCAGAAGGCGCTGCTCCGCCGAGATTGGCAAGGTGAAGATCACCAGATCCAGATGCGTCCGCCTGGCGAACTCCACCAGATCCTCGACGGTGCCGAGCTTTGGATAGCCGCCGACCGTGTCGGGTGAGCGGTCATCGTTGCGGTCATCGAACACGCCCACGATCCTGATCCCGGATTCGCGCTGGGCTTCGAGCGCCTGGATCAGGCCCGTGCCGGCCTCGCCGCCGCCGACGATGGCCGTGCGGCGCTCCAGCCTGCCGCTCCGTGTCAACGAGCGCAGCACGAATGACAGCGCGATGCGCGATGTCAGGATTACACCCAGCCCCGACAGATACCAGGTCACCAGCCAGACGCGCGAAATGGATTCGCTGACCTTCAGCAGGAAAAATGTCGCCAGCGCAGCCAGGAACACAACGGTCCAGCCCGCCAGGAGCCGGATACTCTGCGGCGCAAACGAGCGCATGGCTCCGATGTGGTACAGGTGCAGGGCCTGAAATACCACGACAGCCGACACCGAGATGATCGGGATCGCGATGGCATAGGGCTGCGTGAAATCCACGACCGGAAAGACATAGATAGCGAACACCACAAGCCCGGTCAGGGCCACGACCGCCATGTCGAAGATCCGCATCGCGCCCTCGACCATGACGGGCGACATGCTCTTCTGGAATGGCATGGCGGCGATGCGCTCGGCCAGTGGAGACAAGGTCCCATCACCAAGGCCGACGGTGGAGATGCCACCCGTATCCGGGCTGACTGCGCCGGAAGCCTTCATGATGTCGCGGATGTCGAATGTTGACATGGTACTCACCTGAACTGTTGTTCGCGAAACGCGCTGGCAACAGACAAAACCTGACAGCAAGTCGTCGCTGAACACTTAAGGCGCCTCATCTGATCAGTGTCCGTCGCCGTCAAATTGACGAACGGCGGCTTGCAAGGGCGGCCCGATAGCCTGCGATGGCGCCATTGATCATCTGGTCGAGCGTGAAATGCTGTTTCACGAATTCAGCGAGGTTCATGGCTTCGCGTTTCAGATCTTCATGCGGCTTTGACAAGGCCAGCAGCATCGCATGCTGAAGCGCCACGGGATCATCGGCAGCGATCAGGCGATGAAGGTGGTCAGGCCCGTAGATTTCAGGAATGCCGCCAACATTCGTGGAGACCAGCGGTTGCGCCGCTGCTGCGGCCTCAAGGATCACGTAAGGCAGGGATTCGGCGCGCGAGGGAACGACCATGATGCGACCCCGCGACAGGGCCAGCCGGATCGGGCCGGGCGGCGACCATGTGATCTGCGCTGCAACGCCGCAGTGTTCAGCCATCAGCCTGAGTTGGGGTTCTTCCGGCCCTGATCCCACCATGAGCATGCTCGGTGTGGCCTTGTCCTGTTCCTTCATGAGCCGCAGGGCCTCGATCAGCGTGTCGATACCCTTGGCCGAGCGCAACTCGCCCAGATAGACAAAATCGAAGCTGGCGGTGCTGTGATCGATGGGAATGAACTCATCGACACCGACCCCGTTCAGCACCACGCGGTGATCCGTGCGGGGCGCACGCCCGATCGCGGTCTGGAAACGGCCCTTGATGAACTCGCTTTCAAACGTGAACATGTCCGTGGCAGGTTCAAGGAAAGCCTCGACGCCCATATAGACGCGGTGCTCAAGACTGCCGGGCTTGTAGTTGAAGCTGCCGCCATGGGGGGTGTAGGCGGTGACATAGCGCCTGCTTGTGTCAAACCGTGCCGGAAGGCGGCCATAAAGCCCGCCCTTCGAGCCGTGGGTGTGGACAACGTCCGGGTGCATGGCCTTGCGATATTTCGCAAAAGCCAGTTGCGCCTTGAGATCTGTCAGATTGGGATAGCGTGACATCGGCACGCGCATCACGCCCAGCGCGAGATGCGGCCTCAGTTCAGCCAGAACGTCATCGGCGCGTGTCCCGCCAGTGGTTGCATCGCAAAAGATGCCGACAGCGTGGCCGCGCGCGATCTGGCCGCGTGTCAGGTCAAGGACATTGCGGAACAGGCCGCCAAGAGGCGCGCGAAAGACATGCAAAATCCGGAGCGGCTGCTCTGGCGAACTCATCGTCATGGTCTTTCAGGCTGTGTCAGAACCAGCGTTCGCGGATGGTGATCGTGTCGCCCGGCAGCACTGGCTGCGTCAGCGACACCTTGCCCGTGACGATCTCGCCATTGATCTGCCGGGAGATCACGGCGACGTGCCGGTCGCCGCGCGGCGTGAAACCGCCCGCGATCGCAACCGCTGTTTGAACCGTCATGCCATTGACATAGGGAAACTGGCCCGAACTGGTGACCTCCCCGAGGATGAAGAACGGCCTGTAGGCGTCGACCTCGACCGACACTTTCGGCTCGCGCAGGAACCCGCCACGCAGACGCCCTTCTATGGAGCGCTCAAGCTGCCCTGCGGTCCTGCCGACAACATCGACTGCGCCGATCAACGGCATCGAGATGCGTCCCTGGCTGTCCACGGCGTAGACATTCGACAGGTTGTCCTGGCCAAACACGATGACGCGCAAGCGGTCGCCGGTGGACAGAAGATAAGGCGCGCGGTCCACCGTTTCGCTGGCGAATTCCGCAAAGCCATGGTGCTGGGCGGCACACCCGCCAAGGATGGCACCAGACAACATCAGGGCTGAGATCAGTCGCAATGACATGGGACAGACACCGTAAGCACAACACAACTTGAGCCTGACAATGATCCGTTAAGGTTAAAAAAGTCTCTCCACTGCGCGTCACCACTGGCTCGCAGGCCAAAAGAAAGCAGGCATTCCACGGCAGCTTCTTAACGCAACATCAACCTTAATGATGTGTGATCGGGGCAGTGTTGGTAAGATTTGAGTGGAAGCGCCATGACATCCGTTGATGCTTCGGCAACCCTTGCAGGGAGGCGTTCGTCCAGTGACGGCATGCTTGACCTGAATTCGCTGTGGGGCGCCATTGCCGCGCACAAGCTCTGGATCATCGTGCCGACGCTGGTCGTGCTCGTCGCGTCTTTCGTGCTCGTTCACCTGATCACGCCGCGCTACACGGGCGAAGCCCGCCTGCTGCTGGAAAGCCGCGACGGGTTCTATACCCGCCCGGCAGCCGACCGCGATGTCGGAGGGGACAGGATCGATTCGGAAGCTGTCCTCAGCCAGGTGCAGGTCGTCATGTCCCGTGATCTGGCGCGCGAAGCGGTCCGCAGGCTGAAGCTGGTCGGCAATCCCGAATTTGACTCAGGCGCGGGCCTGTTCGGCAGCATCGATCAGCTGATGGTTCGCATCGGACTGTCGCGCAATCCGGCAGACCGGACTCCGGAAGACCGCGTGCTTGAAAAGTATTACGACAACCTGCTGGTCTTCCAGGTGGCCCGCTCGCGCATTGTTGCCATCGAATTCCAGTCGAAGAATGCGGAGCTTGCCGCCCGTGCGGCCAACACCATCGCCGCAGTTTACCTTGAATCCCAGGAAGCGGCGAAGAAAGACACGGCACGCGGCGCCTCGCAATGGCTTGGCGGAGCGATCACGCCCTTGCGTCAGCGCGTGCAGGAGGCCGAAGCCAAGGTCGAGGCCTTCCGCGCCAGTTCCGGCCTGTTGATCGGGACCAACAACACCACGATTTCTCAGCAGCAGCTCGCCGACCTGTCGCAACAGCTCTCCAGCGCCCGCGCGGTCCAGTCCGACTCGCAGGCCAAGGCGCGCATCCTGCGTGAAGCCTTGCGCGCAGGGCGCATCTTCGAGGTTCCGGATGTCGCCAACAATGAGCTTGTTCGCCGCTTGATCGAGCAGCGCGTGACCTTGCGCGCCCAGATCGCGCTGGAAACACGCACGCTCTTGCCGGAGCATCCGCGCATCAAGGAGCTAACAGCCCAGATCAATGATCTTGAAAGCCAGATCAGGTCAGCAGCGGAGCGCACCGTGAGGACGCTGGAGAACGAGGCCCGCATTGCCGGCTCGCGCGTCGAGACGGTTGCCGCCACCATCGAAGCCCAGAAGCGCACCGTGACGGAGGCCAATGAATCCGAAGTGCAGCTTCGCTCGCTGGAGCGCGACGCCAAGATCCAGCGCGACCAGCTTGAGCAGTTCCTTGGCCGCCAGCGCGAGGCCCTGGCCCGCGATGCCGAGAATGGCGCGCCGGCCGATGCCCGTGTTGTCTCCCGCGCCATCACGCCCATGAGTCCGAGCTTTCCCAAGAAAGTGCCGACGGTGGCCGTCGCGACTCTGGCCACCTTCTTCGTGGCGCTGGCCACGGTCGTCTCGCGCGAACTTCTGTCGGGCCGCGCCATCCAGCCTGCCGGCCCGGCAGAGCCTGTGCCGCAGCCCCAGCCTGTGACTCCGGGCAAGGCCCGGTTTTCCAAAGGCTGCCGCGTCTCGCGCATGGCGGGCGGCGAGCCAGCCGACGCCCCCGCTGATGCCGCAGTTCACGTGGCCGACGACATCGCTGGACAGACGGCGATTGCCGACGATGCCGCCCGTGATGTCCGGCGAGCCCGTGTGGCGGGGTTGATCACCCATGCCGGACGGCTGGCCCACATGCGCCTGATGATGGACGATGCAGGAAGCTGGGAGGAGCAGCTTGCCAACTGTGTTCGTCCCCGTGAGGATGGCAAGGAGGCTGGCAAGGGTGCAAGGCTGATGGTGCTCGACGCCGGTACCCGCGCGGATGCGGCCCGCATCCTGGGTGGCGAACTGGCCGAAGATGCCCCCACGCTGCTGGTTGACCTCACCTCAGGCGAACGTTCGCGCATGGCTGGCATGTCCGAACTTCTGGCAGGTGATGCGACCTTCGCCGACATCATCGACCGCGATCCGCAGAGCAGGCTGCATGTCATCAGCGCGGGCCGTGCCGGGCGTGAAGCGGTGATCAACGCCCCTGACCTGCTCGATCTGGCGCTCGACGCGCTGACGGACGCCTACCGCCATGTCCTGATCGAAGTTTCGACCCGCGACATCCATCGTTTTCACGCTACGCTGATGCCGGTGGTCGATGGGGCCCTTGTGCTGGCCGACCAGCTCTCGAACGGCCACGCTGTCGAGACGGCCTATCGTCTGAGCGAGGGCAACGATCTGCCTGTCACCATCAGTGTGTTTCAGGACGAAAGCGAGATGCTCAGTCCTGTGCAGCAGCAGACGGTCGCGGTTTAGCAGGTTGCTGAAACGCGAAAAAAACACAGGCCGCAAACGACGATCCTTACCATGAACCTGTCGAAGGATGATATCCAGAGGTACACATCCTGAAGCTCGTCCTCGGGCGGGCACAGGAGGAGGATTGTGGAGCTATATGAGTGCTTTGCGACCTCGATTTTGCCGCAGGCCATGGAAGCGGAGGTTTTGCCTCACCCTGCAAAAGCAGTACCCTATCTTAGTCTGATCGACCATCTTTTCGCAATGCGATGGCATCCATCTCATTGCGGGATGATCTTGTGCCGACCATCGCGCGAACCCGCTTGACCAGCGAGAAGGCGAAGGGCGACTGCTTGATCGCCCCTTTTGCTTTCTGCGCCAGACGCATGATCGAGGCGGCAAGCCGCCCCTTGGCGCTGATGGCAACGAAGCTGTCCGCCAGCTCTTCGGTCTGATTGCAGATCGTGGTCTTGTAGCGCGCCTCGCCAACGCCGAGATCAAACACCGTCATGCCGCGTTTGCACTCGGCCTTGATCATCTCGACCAGCAGGATTTCGCCGGGGCTGACCTTCATCACGGCCGGGTCAGGCTCGAACGAGGTTGCCATGCCGCTGAAGCGCGTCTGGTGAACCGCCCCGACATATGTGGCGACGAGTTCGCCATTCAATTCCAGCGCGCCGAGTCTGAGCGAAGGTTGTGCCCTCGGTGAAGGCTCAGGCCCGGACGACGGATCGTGCTTGGAAGGGTCGCTGGCCTGCGCCAGAAAGGCGCGAATGCCAGCATTGTCGAAAGGATCGGCCACGCCCATCTGGGCAAAGCGGGCCGTTTTCTGCCGGTGGAAGGCATCAAGGATGCGCGCGCGTACGTCCGCCGTCTCTGCGATGATCACGCGTGATGGACCGAGTTCGGCAAAGCGGGCGCGCTTGTTCTTGTGCTTCTTGCGGGCATGCGAACTCATCGAATTCTGCAGGGTCGCTTCGCAATCAGGAAGCAGCGGCAGCTTGTAGGCCTGGCTCGGGCTGGGTTGTGCGTCGAGCAGCGCCAGCGCGTTGGGGTGTCCCTCCCATTCATGCGGCTGGTTGTGCAGGATGAAGGCATCGACGCCGCCCATGGCCACGCTGGCATCGTTCAGCAACTGCCTGGCACCTGCGCTGTCCAATGACGCGGCAAAGGCAGGCGAAAACACGCCCATATGGAAATTGGCATGCTTGCCGCCGATGAACGACACGGTTCTGAGGCCGCCCGCCCGCCGCAAGGCAAAGGGCAGGATGGCAACGGTCTGACCATTGCGGGCACGCACCCTGAGGATGTGCGCACTGGCATGGTCTGAGCTGATGGCATGGCTGACATAGGCGCGCACCCAATCATAACGCTGATAAGGTGTGGCCACGCCGCTGGCTTCGAGCGCACGCCAGTCTGCCTCGATCACCTCGATGCCGACCGTCTCGATGGTCCACGCGGCGCACACGCCCGCGTCCACGCTGCGTGGCTCCGCGATCTGGTTGCGTTCAGCGAGCGCGCTCATCGTGTTGCACCTTCAACTCCATCTTGGAGGGAACAGGCGAACGTGGTTCAAGGTCAATTGATTCTGCTGATCAGGCTGAACGCTTTGACAATACGGGCCGGCCGATGAACCTGCGCCATTTCGCCTTTGGGGCGGCCTTCAAGGCCATCACGTTCACCGGCGCGCATCGCTGGGGGCGGGGCCTTGCACAGGGTGTCGGCGCGGTGCTCATGCTGCACCATGTCAGGCCCTGGGGAGGCGATGACTTCGCGCCCAACCGCCTGCTGGAGGTCACGCCGGACCACCTTGACGAGACGCTGCGGTTTGTCCGGGCGGAAGGCTACGATCTGGTCGACATGGACGAGATGGCAGCCCGGATCGGAGGCCCCAAACGCGACCGCTTCGCTGTCGCGCTCACCTTCGATGACGGCTACCGTGACAACCGCGACCACGCTCTCCCCATTCTCAAGCGCCATGCTGCGCCCTGGACGCTTTACGTGACCACGGGTTACGCCGACGGCATCGCCTCGCTCTGGTGGATCGCGTTCGAGCAGGCCATCCGGGCCTTGCCACGTGTGACGCTGACCATCGCAGGCCGCATCCATGACCACGACACACGGACCGCAAAGGGCAAGCAGGCTGCATTCGATGATGTCTACTGGGCCTTGCGCGCCCGTCCTGAACGCGAATTGCGGGCCGCAGTCGCGCATCTTGCCGCGCAGGCCGGTATCGATGACGCGGCATTGACACGGTCGCTGTGCATGGACTGGGACGAGCTGCGCGACCTCGCGCGTGAGCCGTCGCTCACCATCGGCGCGCACACGCTGACGCATCAGATGCTGGCACAGCATCCCATCGAGATTGCCCAGCCCGAAATCGTGGAAGCGCGGGACCGCATCGCGTTTGAGCTTGGCCGCGAGGTGCGCCATCTGGCCTATCCTGTCGGCGATCCGGGTTCAGCAGGGCAACGCGAGTTCGATCTTGCGGCATCATCCGGCTTCCGCACGGCAGTGACGACAAGGCCTGGCCATGTCTTTCATGGTCATGCAGAGCATCTTTGCGCCCTGCCGCGCGTTTCGCTCAATGGTTTCCACCAGAACATGGACGCGCTGAAGGCGCTGCTGTCAGGACTGCCATTCTATGCCTTGAACCGCGGCAGACGCCTTGATGTGACATGATTCAGCGGGGCACCACTTGCGGCGGCTCCTCGCCGGGATCCGGACGCTCCATCCATTTGATCAGCGGCAAAAGCGGCACGATCCAGAACAGGCCGAGGAAGCAGTACCACAGCGTCTGCCAGAAGGTTCCGGCTTCCGTGATCCGGCCTTGCGCCAATGTCATGGCCAGCAGCGCATAAAAACCCACAAAGGCAATCATCACGACCGCGCCGACCAGTTTTCTGTTTCTCTTGCGCATGGTGTGTCCCGCCTTGTTCTTGACAAGAGCTTTAGTGCCTTGGGCTGTTTACGACAAATGCTCTGTTTGCCGCATGGGCGTGAGAGGCCCTCTCCCGTCACGGCTTCGCCGCGCCACCCTCTCCCTGAGCGGGAGAGGGGAGAGCACAAGTCTCTTCTTTCTTCCCTCTCCCGCTCAGGGAGAGGGTGGATCGCGGAACGCGAGACGGGAGAGGGCGCTTCCGTTTCTTCTCCTGCGCGCAAACGCGCCTTGAGCTTCTGATGCGGCAGCGCTAAACCGCCCGCCATGACGACTGCAACCTATCACGACACAGCGGTGAGGCCCGCCCACGCCACCAGCATGGCGCAGGTGCGCGTCTGGCTTGCGACCATGGCCGTGCTGGTGTTCTGCATGGTGCTGGTTGGTGGCGCGACACGTCTGACTGATTCCGGCCTTGCGATCACGGAATGGAAACCCCTGATGGGTGCCATCCCGCCTTTCAGTGAGGCGGCATGGGCCATCGAGTTCGAGAAATACCGGCAGATTTCGCAATACAAGCTCATCAACCAGGGCATGTCGCTGGATGAGTTCAAGTTCATCTTCTGGTGGGAGTGGGGACACAGGCAGTTTGGCCGCTTCATTGGCGTTGCCTGGTTCGTGCCGCTTGTCTGGTTCGCCTTCAAGGGCATCGTGCGTGGCAGGCTGTTCTGGACGCTGGCCTTCATTGGCGCGCTGGGCGGCCTGCAAGCTGGCATCGGCTGGTTGATGGTGCATTCCGGCCTTCAGACCGGCATGGTGTCGGTCGCGCCGATCAAGCTGACGCTGCACCTCACACTCGCCTGCATCATCTTCACCAGCATCATCTGGATGTGGTCCCGACTTGGTGAGACGCAGCCCGCAGCTGTGCCATCGCGCGTCAGAACAGGCGCAAGGCTGATGCTGGGCGGCCTGTTCGCACAGATCGCGCTTGGCGGGCTTGTCGCGGGCCTTGATGCAGGACTTGCCTACAACACCTGGCCGCTGATGGATGGCGGTTTCTCGCCTTCGCTCTCCGCGTTGTTTGTCCAGACGCCATGGCTGCAGAATTTCGCGGCCAACATCGCCCTGGTGCAGTTCAATCACCGGATGGGGGCCTATTTGTTGCTGGGCCTTGCGCTCTGGCACGTCCGGTCCGCCCGCCGCCTTGCGCCAGGCTCCGATGCCGCCTTCCGCGCGCATCTTCTGGCTGGCCTTGTGCTGTGCCAGGGGGCTTTGGGTGTTGTCACGCTGCTGCTGGAGGTGCCGCTCTGGGCCGGGCTGGCGCATCAGGGCTTCGCAGTACTGCTCCTTGGCGTCGCCGCGCGCCACGCCGAGCAGGCGAGGGCGTAAGGCATTCGCTACGCTCACAAGATATGGTCTGGATTCCGGGTTCCGATCCGCTTCGCTCTCCGACCCCGGAAACGCGCCAAACACCGTGTGCATTTCCGGGGCCTGGAATGGCGCAGCCATGGAAGGAACCCGGAATCCAGACAGTGTCCTGTGAGCGCAGCGAACGCCTGATCTCAGGCCGCCAGTGCCTGATCCCAATCGGCGGTCAGGTCGGCAATATCTTCAAGCCCGACCGAAATCCGCAGCGTTCCGCCCGAGATCCCGAATGCGATGCGTTCATCGGCGGTCAACGTGCGGTGCGTGGTCGAAGCCGGATGCGAGACCAGCGATTTCGTCTCGCCGATGTTGACCAGATGCGAAAACAGCTTGAGGTTCTTGAGAGCGTCACGCGCTGCAGCCTCGCCGCCCTTCAGCGTGATCATGAAGATGGAGCCAAGCCCGTCAGGGCAGACGGCGCGCGCGAGATTGTGGCTCGGGTTCGTCGGCAAGGATGGCAGCGACACGGCGCCGATGGCCGGATGCGTGGCCAGATACGTGGCCAGAGCTTCGGCATTCTGGCAATGCTTTTTCATGCGCAGCGGCAAGGTCTCGATGCCCATCAGGATCAGGAACGCCGTGGTCGCAGCCATGCCGGGGCCAAACTCCCGCAGGCCGATCAGGCGGCAGGCCGTCATGAAAGCCGTTTTCGGATAGGCCTCCGGAATGACGAGCTCGTCATATTCGGCCCATGGCCCGCTGATCAGGTCAAAGCGGCTGTCGCCCGCAAAGTCGAAGCTGCCGCCATCCACAATCAGCCCGCCGATGGCTTGCCCGGAGCCTGCGAGGAATTTCGAGGCGGAATGCCAGACAATATCCGCGCCATGTTCGATGGGCCTCAGCAGGGCCGGCGTCGCCAGTGTGTTGTCGACCACCAGCGGGATATTGTGCTTCTTCGCCACAGCAGCAATGCCGGGCAGGTCCACGACCTCGCCGGTCGGGTTGATCACGCTTTCGATGAAGATGCCGCGCGTTTTCGCTCCGATGGCGGCCTCGATGGCGGCGGCGGTCGGATCAGCCCAGTCCACCCCGACACCAAAGCGGCTCTCCAGCCGCTTGGACAACGACAGCGAGCCGCCAAAGATGCGATTGGCTGACACATAGCGGTCGCCGCTGGCGCAGAGCGTGGCAATGATCAGCAGGAGCGCGGACTGACCGGAGGCCACGGCGATCGCGCCGGTGCCCCCTTCAAGCGCCGCAACGCGTCTTTCAAGTGCGGCCGTGGTCGGATTGGCCCCGCGCGAATAGGAAAAGCCGGCGCGTTTCAGGTTGAAGATGTCGGCCCCGTGGTCGAGATCGTCGAAGACGAAGCCGTTGGTCTGGTAGATCGGCGTGACGCGCGCGCCCGTTGCGGGGCAGGGGCTGGCGCCCGCATGC
>JANMHN010000156.1:0-2505 GCA_031375185.1 Allobosea sp.
ACCGCGCTGTCATCGACGAAGATCAGCTCCTCCGGCCTCAAGCCCACATCCCGCACGAAGCGGTGGTAGATGCGGTAATCGGGCTTGATCAGGCCGATATCGGCTGACACCAGCGTATGCTCGAAGTCGTTGAGGAAGGGAAATCTCACCCGTGCGATGTCGAATTTCTCGCGGGCGAAATTGGTGATGGCATGGACACTGTGGCCAGCCTGCTTCAGCGCCTTCAACGTCGCCACGTTGTCGTCAATGGCATGCAGCACGCATTCGTTCCAGCGCGTGTCGAAGGCGCGCAAGGGCGCGTCATAGTGCGGAAATTGCGCGACCAGTTCAGCGATACCATCGGCAAACGGGCGGCCCGCATCGAACTCAAGGTTCACCCACATCAGTCGGGTTGATTCAAGAAACACTGCGTAGTCCTTGTCATTGCTGAAATATGTCTTCAACATCTGATCCGGATCCCAGCGGATCAGGATATTGCCCACGTCGAAGACGACAGCTTTCAGTTCAGACATGTCAGCCCCTTTGATCGGCAACGAATCCACTAGCGCGCGGTGTGCCGTTCCGTGTTAGACGCTGCGCTCATTCAAAACCAGACAACAGCCATTCAACAACTTGCACGACACGATCATGACCGAGTTTACACCCAAATCCGATTTTCTACGCATCCTGCAAGAGCGTGGCTTCATCCATCAGTGCTCGGACCTTGCAGGGCTCGATGCGCTGGCCGCCAAGGGGCAGGCCGTCGGCTATGTTGGATATGATTGCACCGCGCCCTCGCTGCATATCGGCAATTTCCTGACCTCGATGATGCTGCATTGGCTGCAGGCGAGCGGCAACAAGCCGATCACGCTGATGGGCGGCGGCACCACCATGGTCGGCGATCCGTCCGGCAAGGACGAGACGCGTGCGCTGCGCACAGTGGCGGAGATCGAAGCCAACAAGGCCAGCATCAAGGGAGTTTTCCAGAAGGTGCTGCGTTACGGCGACGGGCCGACCGATGCGATCATGCTCGACAATGCCGACTGGCTGCTCAAGCTCAACTGGATCGAGATGCTGCGCGATGTCGGGCGGCATTTTTCGGTCAACCGCATGCTCTCGATGGATTCAGTCAGGCTCAGGCTCGAACGCGAGCATGAGATGAGCTTCATCGAATTCAATTACATGGTGCTGCAATCCTATGATTTCGCGCATATGGCGAAAACCGTCGGCTGCAACCTTCAGATGGGCGGCTCTGACCAGTGGGGCAACATCGTCAACGGGGTCGATCTTGGCCGCCGCATGGGCACGCACCAGCTTTATGCGCTGACAACGCCGCTTCTGACCACGGCATCAGGCGCGAAGATGGGCAAGACGGCACAGGGCGCGGTCTGGCTCAATGCCGATGCGTTCAGCCCGTATGATTTCTGGCAATACTGGCGCAACACCGAGGACGCCGACGTCGTGAAGTTCCTCAAGCTGTTCACGACGCTGTCGATGGGCGAGATTGCACGGCTGGCGACCTTGGGCGGGGCGGAGATCAACCACGCAAAGATGGTGCTTGCGACCGAAGCGACCACGCTGCTGCATGGCCGCGCTGCGGCTGAGGCTGCCACTGAGACCGCGCGCAAGACCTTCGAGGAAGGTACGATTGCCAGTGATCTACCGACGGTCGAGGTGTCGAATGGCGAGATGGCCGCTGGACTTGGCCTGCTCAGTGCCTTTGTCAAGGCGGGCATCGTGCCCTCCACCGGCGAAGCGCGGCGCCAGATCAAGAGTGGCGGGCTGAAGCTGAATGACGGTGCGATTACCGATGAACGCGCCAATCTGTCGCCTACCGATTTCAACAGTGACGGCATCGCCAAGCTGTCGATGGGCAAGAAGAAGCATGTGCTGCTGAAACTGGCGTGAGGGATTCGGCGTTCGCTGCGCTCACGAGACAATGTCTGGATTCCGGGTTCCATTCCGCTTCGCTGCATGGCCCCGGAAATGCGCGGTGGGTCTGGTCGCGTTTCCGGGGCTCTGAAGCGTCAGCGAAAGAGAACCCGAAATCCAGACATTGTCCGGTTCGCGCACCGAACGCCTTGTCCTTCACACAGCGCGTCGCAACAGGCTGATGTAAAATCCGTCCGTCCCGCAGCGCAGCGCGGTGAGTTGGAGGCCATGTCCCTTTGCGGACGTGAACGAGGCAAGCCCGCCAAGACCGGCCTTGTCGGCCACAGCGCCAGGCTCGATCACCCCAAAACCGGGATGGCGCGCCAGGAAGGCGTCGACCGCATCATCATTTTCCTCGGGCAGAAGCGAACAGGTGATGTAGGCGATGCGGCCGCCTTTCTTGACGAGACGCGCGGCGCGGTCGAGCACAATCGTCTGATCCTTGATGCGCTCGGCCAGGGCTCCGGGGCGTAGCCGCCATTTTGCATCCGGGTTGCGCCGCCAGGTGCCGGAACCCGTGCAAGGCGCATCAATAAGGACAAGATCTGCGAGACCGTCGAGATCCGCCACTGCATCGTCATTGCGCAGTTTGGG
>JANMHN010000172.1:0-3129 GCA_031375185.1 Allobosea sp.
TCGCGGTTCTCGTCGGGGCTGGGCGTGCTGGATTTCATGAAACGCACCACGATGCTGAAATGCAGCGCCGAGGCGTTGCGCGCTTTGGCACCAGCCGCAGCTGCGCTGGGAGACGCTGAGGGCTTGCAGGCGCATGCGCGAAGCGTGACCATGCGCGTCAACCTGTGACGGGCCGGATTCGGAGTTTCGCAGCGGCATGAGCCAGACCAAGGGCCAAGACAAAAGCAAGGACCGGCTGATCCTGATCACGCTCGACGAAGCGTCGCTGGGCCGCGGCACGCCGGACCAGGAGCACGAGCGCGCCATCGCGATCTATGATCTGATCGAGGTGAACCGGTTTGCAATTCCCGAAAAGAACCATGGCCCGTACAAGCTCGCCATCAGCCTGGTGGAGCGAAAGCTCTGCCTCGATATCAGGAGCGAAGCGGACCAGCCGATCATCATGCACTTCCTGTCGCTTACGCCGTTCCGCCGGGTGATCAAGGATTACGAGATGATCTGCGAAAGCTACTACGAGGCGATCCGGACATCCTCGCCGACACAGATCGAGGCCATCGACATGGGGCGCCGCGGCCTGCACAACGAAGCTGCGGACATTCTGATGGAGCGGCTGGGCGGCAAGCTCGATGTCGATCACGACACCGCGCGGCGGTTGTTCACCCTGATCTTTGCCCTGCACTGGAAGGGCTGACGCCCCTTGTCAGACCCTGCGCACCCATCGCGCCGTCCACAGAGCGTTCTGTTCATGTGTGCGCAGAATGCCGTGCGCTCGCCCATGGCGGAGGGACTGGCCAAGCATTTCTTTGGGCGAGGGCTTTATGTCCAGTCAGCCGGAGTGCGGAAAAGCGAACCTGACGGGTTCATGGTGACCGTCATGGACGAGATGGGCATCGATGAGGCCAGGCACAAACCGCGCACCATCGACGAACTTGAAGAATGGGAAGGGCTCAATTTCGACCTGATCATCACCCTGTCACCAGAGGCGCACCACAAGGCGCTGGGCCTGACCCGAACGATTGCCGCCCAGGTGGAATACTGGCCCACCGTTGACCCGACCGTGATGCAGGGCTCCCGCGAGCAGATGCTCGATGCCTACCGCGAGGTGCGGGACACGCTGGCGAAGCGGATCAAGGAACGCTTGAAGTAACGCGCTTTCTCCTCAAAACCCCGTGCGCTGGCGGACCGCGGCCATGAGTGTTCCGTCATCGAGATAATCAAGTTCGCCGCCGACGGGCACGCCGTGAGCAAGGCGCGTGATCTTCACCGGCAGGTGCGACAACCGCTCAGTGATGTAATGCGCCGTGGTCGCGCCATCGACCGTGGCATTGAGGGCGAGGATCAGTTCCTTGACGGCTCCGTCAGAGCTGCGCCTGATCAGTTTGTCGATATTGAGGTTTTCAGGCCTGATCCCGTCAAGTGCCGAGAGCACGCCGCCCAGCACATGATAGCGCGCGTTGATGGCCGCAGAACGCTCCAGCGCCCAGAGGTCCGCAACATCCGCGACCACGACGATGATGCTGTCGTCGCGGCGTGAATCACGGCACACTCCGCAAGGATCGGACGTGTCGATGTTTCCGCAGGTGCCACAGACCACGATGGTCCGGTGGGCATTCTGCATCGCGTCGGCGAGCGGACCGAGCAGTTGCTCGCGCTTTTTCACCAGATGCAGCGCCGCGCGCCTGGCTGAGCGCGGCCCAAGGCCGGGAAGCCGTGCCAGAAGCTGGATCAGCCGTTCGATTTCCGGCCCGGCCGTGAACTTCGCCATATGCCGGAGTCAGAACAGCTTCATGCCGGGAGGTATCGGCAGGCCCTTGGTCACTTCGGCCATGCGCTGCTCCATGATCCGTTCGGCCTTGCCGCGAGCATCGGCGCAGGCCGCAATGATCAGATCTTCAAGGATTTCGCGCTCGTCCGGCACCATCAGGGACGGATCGATGCTGATGCTTTTCATCACGCCCTTGGCGCTCGCCTCGACCTTGACCATGCCGCCGCCTGATGAGCCTTCAACCATGAGGTTTTCAAGCTCGGCCTGCATGCCCTGCATCTTGGCCTGCATGGCCTGCGCCTGCTTCATCAAGCCCATCATGTCGCGCATGTGAAGATCTCCATCTTTGTTGCAGCCTGACCGGCCCCGCTCAGAAGTCGGGATCGGACCAGGGTTCTTCATCGCTCCCATACAGGCCTTCGCCGGATTCGAGGGAGGCGGCAAGACCGGCGTCGTCATCAGCCTGCGGCATGACGGCTGCAGCGGCATCCTCTGCCCCACGGCTGCGCACATCGATGATCCTTGCACCCGGAAAGGCGGCCATCAAGGCTCTGACGGCAGGGTGGTTCGCGGCGCTATCCTTGCGCTCCTGTTCGGCGACCTGTCTTTGCTCGCGCAATGTGGCCTGACCTTCGGACTGAACGATGGCGACCATCCAGGTCTGGCCAGTCCAGTCCTTGAGCTTGCCGGACAGTTCCTTGGCGATGTTATGGTCAGCGGTGGGAGCGAGCGCCACCTGGATGCGCCCCTGCTCGATGCTGACAAGACGGAGATCGCGCTGGATGGCGGTCTGCAACTTGATGTCGCGGTTCTTCGCGGCCAGCGCGAGGATGTCCTCAAGCGAACCGATGCGGATCACAGGTTGTGCTGGTACCGGCAACGCTGCGGAGGCGCGGGGCATCATGTTCGGCGCGCTGCTGGCCATGCCGCCAGGCATCCGAGGGGAGGGCGATGACACCTGCGCGGATGCGCCAGCAGTGGAACCGCCGGAGGTTGCCGCGCCTGGCCGCTGGCCCGGTGCTCCGCATTGGCCCTGGATCATACGGATCGCTTCATCGGGCGTGGGCAAGTCGGCGGCATGGGCAAGCCTGACCAGCACCATTTCGGCGGCAGGGAGCGGGCGGTTGGCGTCCTTCACTTCGGTGATGCCCTTGAGCAGCATCTGCCAGACCCTGGAGAGCACACGCACGGAAAGCTGGCCGGCAAACTCGGCCCCGCGCACACGCTCGGCTTGCGTAAGGGCCGTATCCTTCGCGGCATCGGGCACGATTTTCAGGCGCGTCACCAGATGGGCGAACTCGGCAAGTTCAGTCAGCACCGTGGCGGGATCAGCGCCTTGATCATATTGTCCTTTCAACTCGGCG
>JANMHN010000185.1:0-8755 GCA_031375185.1 Allobosea sp.
GCGTTCGGGCGAGACCTCCTTGCCAGCAACATGTCTTGCAGACATGCCGCACCTGCGCTGACACACCTTCGTTGACACACCTTCGTTGACACATGGACGCAGTGCGCAAAGCGGGCTTGCGGTGCGCGCCGAATTGCTGACCATATTGTAACCCTTGGATCATGATTTTGGGACTGGACACAGCATGAAACCGATGAAATTTGGCGTTGGCCAGCCTGTTCGCCGTGTCGAGGACAAGCGCTTCATCACGGGTGCAGGGCGCTATACCTCCGACATCGTCGCCGAGAAAGCCCTTCACGCGATCGTTGTACGCAGCCCTCATGCGCATGCTGGCTTTACATTCGCTGATCTTGCGACGGCGCGCGCCATGAAGGGGGTGAAGCTCATTCTCACCCATGACGACATCGCGCATCTGGGTGATCTGCCCTGCAAGGGTGTGATCATGCAGGTTGACGGCACGATGGTGAAGCCGACGCCGCGTCCCGTGCTGCCGAAGGACACCGTGCGCCATGTCGGTGAGGCCATTGCCTTCGTGGTCGCCGAAACGGTCGAGCAGGCTAAAGACGCCGCCGAGGCCATCGTGGTCGATTATGTGGTCAGGCCCGCTGTCACCGGCATCGAGAATGCCATCGCCAAGGGTGCGCCCCAGGTCTGGGCCGACAGGCCGGGCAACATCGCTTTCGTGGCGCAGCAAGGCAACAAGGACAGGGCTGATGCGGCCTTCGCCAAAGCGGCGAAGACGGTGTCGATGACCATCGCCAACAACCGGCTGGTTTCGAGCTATATGGAGACTCGCGCTGCGCTGGCGGAATATGACACAAAGACGAAGCGCTACACCTTGACGCTTGGGAGCCAGGGCAGCCACGGTGTTCGTGACTTGCTGTGCAATTCCGTCTTCAAGATCGATCTGTCCCGCATGCGGGTGATTACGCCCGATGTGGGCGGGGGCTTCGGCACCAAGATCTTCCTGTTCAGCGAATATCCGCTGGTGCTGGTCGCGGCCGAGAAGCTCAAGCGCCCCGTGCGCTGGGTTTCGGACCGGACCGAACATTTCCTGGCTGACACGCATGGCCGTGCCAATCTCGCGACGGCCACCATGGCACTTGATGCGAAGGGCAAGTTCATCGGCCTCAAGGTCGAGATGGATGCGGACATGGGCGCGACACTGTCGCAGTATGCACCGTTTATTCCCTGGGTCGGCACCACCATGACCCAGGGCTGTTATGACATTCCGGCCGTGCATGTACTGTTTCGCGGCGTGCTGACCAACACCACGCCGGTCGATGCCTATCGCGGGGCAGGGCGTCCCGAGGCGGCCTATCTGATCGAGCGTCTGGTCGACGAGATCGCCCGCCAGACGGGGCGCAAGCCCGAAACTGTCCGCGCGCAGAACTTCGTGAAACCCTCCCAGATGCCCTACAAGACACAGACCGGGCCAACCTACGATTCCGGCGAGTTCGAGGGTCACATGCGGCAGGCCATGGGGACTGCCGGCTGGTCCACATTCGGTGCCCGTGCCAAGGCGGCGGCCAAGGTCGGCAAGCTGCGCGGCATCGGCATGGCCGTTTATATCGAGGCTTGCGGCGGCGGCGGGCCTGAGAGCGCCTGGGTCACCATCGAGACTGACGGCTCGGCAACAGTCAAGATCGGGACACAGTCCAACGGGCAGGGGCACGAAACGGCCTATATCCAGCTTGTGTCGCAGGAGCTTGATCTGCCCCCAGAAAAAATCCGGGTGCTGCAGGGGGACACCGACCAGATTGAACATGGCTCCGGCACGGGCGGCTCCCGCTCGATCCCTGTCGGCGGGTCGGCGCTGGCGCACGCCTCGCGCAAGATGGCGGACAATCTGAAAAAGCTGGCGGCTGAGAAGCTTGAAACGGCCATGGCTGATCTCGAGATCGCCAATGGCAGCGTTCGCATTGCCGGGACCGACAAAGCACTGTCCTTCGGCGAGATTGCAGCCTTGCCCGGTGCCGGGCCTGATCTGCTGAGCGTGAAAGACACCTGGAAGCCGCCGGAAGCAACCTACCCGAACGGAACCCATGTGGCGGAAGTCGAGATCGATGCCGACACTGGCGCGACCCGCATCATCTCCTACAGCGTGGTCGACGATTTTGGTGACACGCTCAATCCGCTGATGCTGGCGGGGCAGGTTCACGGCGGGGCCGTGCAGGGGATTGGCCAGGCCCTGATGGAAGAGGTGAAGTTTGATGCCAGCGGGCAGATGCTGACAGCGAGCTATATGGACTATGCCATGCCGCGCGCGGCTGACGCGCCCAATTTCTCGTTCGAGACGCGCAATGTGCGCTGCGTGACGAACGCTCTGGGCGTCAAGGGTGCGGGTGAGGCGGGTGCCATCGGGGCTTGTCCCGCCATCATGAACGCCATCGCAGATGCCCTGACACGCGCGGGGAAGTCGACTGACCTACAGATGCCTGCCACGGCTCCGAAGCTGCGCAGGCTGATTGCGGGTGGGGCAAAGGCCTGATCTTTCGTTTTTGCAAAATCGTACTTGCGAAAATGCAGATGCCGGTCACGAAGTTGGGAGTGGCGATCTTTTCCGAGCCGTGCCCTGATGCTGGGGTGACATTACACCTGCATCATCAGGCTCCGGTCCCCGGCGGTCTGCCACATTCGCTCTGGAGAACCTCATGATTGGTCGTCTTGCTATCGCCGCCGCTCTTGTTTCGGTCGGCGTCACCGCTGCCGTTGCCCAATCCGCAGCTATCCAGTCCCGCAAGGATATCCTCAAGACCTTCGGCACGGCCGTGCGTGCCCCTGGTCTGATGCTGCGCGGCGAACAGCCGTTTGATCTGGCAGCTGTGCAGGCTTCGCTGAAGGTGTTTGCCGATGGCGCTCCCAAGCTGCCTGCCCTGTTCCCGAACGATTCGCAGACCGGCGGCGACACGAAGGCCTTGCCATTGATCTGGCAGGAAAAGGACAAGTTCAACGCCATCTTCACGAAAATGGAAGCCGATTCGAAGGCTGCGATGGTTTCGATTACCAACGAGGCCACCTTCAAGACCGAGATGCCGAAAGTGCTTGGCAACTGCGGAACCTGCCATACCTCCTACCGCGCTCGCTGAGCTTGATGCTTGGCGGCTTGGTGCGGACACGGGCCAGATCATGACAGTTGAGGCAAGCAGCTTCAGCGAACCGGAAACTGTCCGTGCCTGGGATGTTCCCACACGGGTGTTTCACTGGTCGTTGGTGTTCTGCATTGTCAGCGCATGGGTATCCTTTGAATATGCGGGCAAGTTGGGCGATCCAACGCTTCGCTGGCACCGCTGGAACGGCATGGCCATTCTGGTGCTGCTGGTCTTTCGCATCCTGTGGGGATTTGTCGGCGGCACGACGTCTCGCTTCAGTGCGTTCATCAGATGGCCGTGGACCGCGCTGGGTTATCTGAAGGATACGTTCAGTGGGCGGTCCAGGCATTTCCTTGGCCACAACCCGGCCGGATCATGGATGATCGTCGCGCTGATCTGCGTGGTGATGGTACAAGGGGTGCTCGGGCTTTTCACGCTCGAGCATAATGACCTGACAGCCGGGCCGTTGCAGCGGCTCATCCTTGATGATGAAGGGTTGACCAAGCAGATCCAGAAACTGCATTCCTACGGTTTCAACGTGATCATCGGGCTTGTGGTGCTCCATGTCACGGCCAATGCACTCTACCATGCCTTTGGAAGCGACCGCATCATCACGGCCATGGTCACAGGCCACAAGCCCGTCGCTCCGTTCGAGGATCACCCCGAGGCACATGGAGGTTCAATCAGGCTTGCGCTGGCCTGCCTGGCAGCCGCCGTCATCATCGTGTTCGGCGGCATTGTGCTCGCAGGCGGTCGGCTTTTATAGGGTGTGGGGCTTTCAGCCCTGCTTCGCAGGGGTTTGAACGACGAGCCCGTCAAGTCCGTCTCTGATCCTGATCTGGCAAGACAGGCGCGAAGTTGGGCGCACGTCGAAAGCGAAATCCAGCATATCCTCTTCCATCGGCTCAGCCTTGCCCACCGTGCCCGCCCAGGCATCTGCGACATAGACATGGCATGTGGCGCAGGCGCAGGCCCCGCCGCACTCGGCCTCGATGCCCGGAATGGCGTTCTTGATCGCAGCTTCCATCACGGTGGCACCGTTGTCGGCCTCAACCGTGCGGGAGACGCCTGCTGCATCGATGAATGTGATCTTGGCCATGGTTCATTCCGTCAGCGCGTGATCCGGGCGGCACGCCATTGAGGCGAAATGCCTTGACATGATCATGACGTCAAGATGCCCTGATGCTTGCCGTATGTGCCGTTCTTGTCGCAGCGGGGCCGATGCGCTTCAGGCCGCAGCTTGCATTGCGGCAATCGCCATCCGCGCTTCGTCCACTGAGCGGGACAATTCGCCAAGCTCCTCAGTGACAGCATGCCGGGCAAGCGCTTCCTCGAGCTTTTCGGCAGCATTGGCCACGTTCCAGGCACCGATGGCTCTGGCCGCGCCTTTGAGCGTGTGAACCGCGTCGCTGCCGCGTTTTGCGTTGTCGCCGTGGAGGGTTGCCAGATGCCTGACGCACTGGTCGGCGAACAGTGCGAGCAATTCCTGCTGGAGATCAACATCTCCGCCCGTCTGCCTGGCCAGATGGACCATGTCGATGGCGGGCATGTGCTGCGTGCCGGATTGTGGCCTGATCATCGACCTGCTCTCCAGAGCTTCAAGCGCTGGATAAAAGATCGGCGCGTGATGTCCGAGAGGATCGCTCCTTGTGCTGATCAACCCGTTAACGACGTTTAACAAAGATTGGCATCTGGCGGTTTCCTTATCGCGTCCGGTCATTTACCTTTAGAAATGGTAAACGAACGGACAATGTCCGTGCGTGGTGGTGTGGCGTGAAAAAGGCGGCTCTCATGTCCAAGGGAAAAAAGCTGAAAGATCCGACAGAAGAGGCGCTGTCCGCGATCGAAGAGGCTCTGAAACTCGACAATCTGACCCCTCACACGGCAAACATGGTGGATAACTCCCGTCATGAGGAGCCTGCCGACATCCGCATGCCGCCTGCGCGCGACCCGCTTGTTACCCAGTTCGAACCGCGCCCTTTGCCGGAGGTTGCATCGCTGCCGCCGGTCAGTGCTGCGCCATCGATGCCGCTTCCTGCGGCAAATCCTGCCGCAAATGCAGCCCCCGCCAATGCCGCTTCTCCAGCCCCGCCGCAGCAGGCTGTCGTCGCGCCCGATACGAGCCGCGTGGCCAATGATGATGGCCGGACCATGAGTGATCTGGTGCAGGCCTTCTCGACCAGGCCATCGCGCCGACCCTATTGGATGGCCGCACTTGGCGCACTGCTGTGGGCCGGGGGCATCGGCGTCACACTGTTTGCCCAGCATGAAGGCGTGGAGGGCGCTCTCAACGCCGTCCTGGCCTTCAATCCCGGTCAGTGGGCCATGCTGGCGGCCGTGTTGATGCTGCCCGTCCTGCTCATGTTTGCGCTTGCCGGCATTTATGTCCGCGTCAGCGAGATGCGCCTGGCCTCGCGCGCCATGACCAACGTGGCCTTGCGCCTGTCCCAGCCCGAAACCGTTGCGAGTGATTCCATCGTGTCGCTCTCCCAGGCGATCCGCCGTGAAGTCGCGGCCATGGGGGATGGCATCGAGCGGGCTGTCGCCCGTGCCGGTGAGCTGGAAACCATTGTCCGCTCCGAAATCTCGACCCTGGAGCGCGCTTATTCCGACAACGAGGTACGTCTGCGTGCGCTGATCGATGAGCTTGTCACCCAGCGCGAGTCCATCGTTTCGAACTCCGAACGCGTGAAGCAATCGATAACTGGTGCGCACGAGAACCTGTCGCGCGACCTCGAAATCGCCAGCAAATCCATTGCGGAGGCTGTGAACAGTGCCGGTGAACGCGTGACCGGCGCGCTTGGCAGCAAGGGCGATGACATCACGGGCGCGCTTGGCCGCGCCGGAGACCGCATGGTCGACGAAATCACCCACCGCGGTTCTGACCTCGTCGAGCGTCTGCAGATCACGTCAGGCGAGGTCAGCGAGCGGTTGTCCAAGGCGAGCGAAACGGTTTCCGCCTCGCTCGATGGCCGATCCAACGAAATCGCGCAGCGGCTCGAGCAGGCCAGCGGCAAGATGGCTGCGACGCTGAATGAGCGTTCCGCCGAAATCGCGGAACGTCTAGAGCGCACCAGCCTGAGCGTGGCTAGCGAACTCGATGCCCGCTCGCTGGATGTCGCGGCCCGACTTGAACAGACAACCCAGAACGTGACCACCCAGCTTGATGCCAAATCGCAAGAGATCACGGCTTCGCTGGAGCGCACCGGCTCGGTGTTGACAGAAGGACTGACGGGCGGCGCACGCGAAGTCACGCGGACCATTGCCGAAACCGGCCAGACGGTGGCGCAGGCCATCGCCATGCGTGCCAGCGAGGTCAACCAGACATTGGCCCAGACCGGGCAAAAACTCAGTGCCGACATTTCAACGCGCGGCGAGGAAGTGGTCAACCGCTTCAACCTGACTGGCGAGAGCTTGATCCTGCTGCTGGGCGAGCGCGGCACCGAGGTGCATGATCGCTTCGATGCCACCGGCAGGATGCTGATTTCGCAGATCGGCGAGCGTGGCACCGAGGTGCATGACCGTTTCGACGCCACCGGCAGGATGTTGATTTCGCAGATCGGCGAGCGTGGGACCGAGGTGCATGATCGCTTCGACGCCACCGGCAGGATGCTGATTTCTAAGATCGACGAGCGCGGGACCGAGGTGCATGACCGCTTCGACGCCACCGGCAGGATGCTGATTTCGCAGATCGGCGAACGCGGGATCGAGGTCAATGACCGTTTCGATGCCACCGGCAAACTGCTGATCTCGCAGATCGAGGAGCGCGGCAGCGATGTCCATGACAAGTTCACCGCAACTGGCGAGAATCTGATCGCAAAGCTCGGCGAACATGGGCTTCAGGTCCAGGAAAAGTTCAATGCAGCGGGTGATGACCTTCTTTCACTTCTCGGCGCACGTACCAACGAAGTGACCGCGACATTCGACACAAGTGGCCAGAAACTGGCAATAATGATTGCCGAAAGCGGCGGCATGCTGACACGGCAACTTACCGAAGCAGGCGCCGGCATCCGCGAGACCCTGTCTGTCAACGGTGCGTCGATGACCGAGGAACTTGCCACCCGCACGGATGCACTCCGCGACACTCTTGCGAAGCAGACCGCAGACGCGCAGCAGATGTTCGAGACTGCCACGCAGGCGATGCAGCTTCGTCTCGCGACAGAGAGCGAAAGCTCCCGCAACCTGATTGCCGGTACCGGGCGCGACATCGTCGTTGCGCTGGCCAGCCAGGGCGCGCGCGTCAATGAGGCGCTCGCAGCCAACGGCGCTTCGCTCCTGCAGAATGTCGAGGTTCGCGGCAAGGAACTGGAGACGGCCTTCGCTGATCGCCTGAACGGCCTCGAGGACATCGTGGTCCACCGCGGCGGGTACCTTGCCGAAAAGCTCGCCACGGATTCGGCCCGCTTCACCGACGAGATGGGCAAGCGCCTGATGCAGATCGAGACGCTGCTGAGCACCGAAGGGGACCAACTCATCGAGCGCCTGACCCAGCGCACGGACAATGCGGCCCTGACGCTGGCTGCCCGCACGAACGAAGCGGCAGCAGCCATGGAAACACAGATCAAGTCTTTCGAGGACCGTTCCGGTGCCAAGAGCGCCGAAATCGCCAACTCTCTTGACAGCCTGATCGCCCGTATCGACACGAACCTGGGCAACCGTGCGCAAGTGCTGAACGAGGCGCTTGTCGAGCGCACGGTGGACATCGCGCGGGTGCTGGCTGAGGGCGGCCGCGATGTGACGCAGGCACTTGCGGCTAAGGCCGACGAGATCGGTGCCGTTGTCACCTCCAAGAGCGAAGCGCTGACACTGACATTGTCCGCGAAGGCCGACGAGATCAACGACACGCTCGGTGGGCGTGCCCTGCAGATCGCCGATACGCTCGACCAGCGGATCGCTCGCTTCGAAGAGCGCGTCGTGAACCGGCTCGACACCGTCTCCGGCACGCTGGACGAGCGCAGCAAGTTCATTGCCGAGACCCTTCAGACCAAGTCGGACAACATTTCTGCGACGCTTGGGGCAAGGGCAGAAGAGCTGCGCCTGTTGTTCGACGACAAGGGCGCGGGTGTTGTTTTGGCGCTTGGCCAGCGCGGCGAGATGATCGCCACCGACATCGCGGCCATTGGTCAGGCTGTTGTCAGCACGATCGAGAGCAGGGGCGCAAGCATTGTCGATGGCCTGCGCGAGCGTGGCGGTGAAATCACGGCCGCACTCCAGGCCTCAAGCACACATCTCACCAGCGAGCTTGGCCTGCGCACCAGCGACATGTCGGCAGCGCTTGCCAAATCCCAGGAGCAGTTGCGCCAGGTGCTTGACAGCGGCACGGCCAGTTCCGTCAGCACGCTTGTCACCACAAATGAGCGGATCCGCAGCGAACTGGGCGGCACGCTCGAACGCCTTGGCGAAGCAAACCGCCTGATGCAGCAGATCGTGACCAGCGCCAATTCCAACCTGACCGGGATCGAGAGCAGTCTGGGCGAGCGGGTCAAGGAACTTGCCGGCATTCTCAACGAGGTGTCGGACGAAACCAGCCGTGCATCGTCGCAGGTTGCCCAGCAGGTCGATGTGCTCAAGGGTGTATCCGCCGGTGCCATCCAGCAGGCCTCAACACTTGTCGGCCAGCTTGGCGAGCAGGGTCGCTCCCTGGCGGAGTCGACACGCGCGAA
>JANMHN010000340.1:0-5020 GCA_031375185.1 Allobosea sp.
TCCGCCTTGAAGGCAAAACCGTTCTCCTCGCGGATCGGGACGGGGATCGGTGTCGCCCCGGTAAACTCGATCATCGAACGGTAGATCGGGAAGCCGGGATCGGGATAGAGGATGTCAGCACCCGGCTCGCCAAACATCAGAATCGCCATGTGCATGGTGATCTTGCCCCCCGGAACAATCAGAACCTGCTCTGGATCGACGCTTGCCCCGGTCGTGCGGTGAACATAGCCAGCCACGGCCTCGCGCAGCGGCAGGATGCCAGTTGCCGGGGTGTAGCCATGCGCGCCATCCCGCAGGGCCTTGATCGCGGCTTCGACAATATGCGGCGGCGTCGGGAAATCAGGCTGCCCTATACCCAGGTTGATGATGTCCTTGCCCTGCCGTTGCAGCTCCGTGGCGCGTGCCAGGACGGCAAAGGCATTCTCTTCGCCGATCCGCGAAAAGGATGAAACGAGATGCAGGGTCATGGGCGCTTCCTTGGATCTTTCGGGCAGTGGGCAGGCTGGTCAGATTGCCCGCTTCACATCCGTATGCGCGAAATCCTGGCCCTTGAACAGAAGCGGCGCATCAAGCTCGATGGCTGACGCATACGACAGGCAATCACCGAAATTCAGCCGTGCCGGATGGCCCGACCCGCGCCCGTAACGCTCGAAGGCATCGGCTGCGAGACGGGTGGTGATGTCCGAGATGGGGTGAATGGTGATCTGATTGCCAACAATGAATCTGTCGAGCCATGATTGCCCGATCTTGGCACCTTTCGAGACCATGGTGAATTCGAGGTAGGCAGACGCCGGAATCGCAAGTACGTTTGCGGCTGCTAGACACAGTTCAAATGCTTCGTGCTCGGCTTCCAGTCTCGTCAAAGCCACGAGCGCGGATGTTTCCAGAACCATGATGGGCAGTTTCAACGTGGCAATCCATTCTCGTCATACATTTCGTCCATATTACGCTGCATGAGATCGCGATCCTCGTCAGTGATCAGCGCCCGCACCTCATCCATGAGTGTCTTCATCGCTGCGCTGCGCTTCGCCAGCAAAGCATCTTCCTCAACACTCTGCCGCTCGGCCTCCAGCTTCGCATGCTGCTCGACCAGCGTCCTCAGCACATCGGTTGGCCCCTTGTTAAGTCGCGCGCCGATGGCCTTGATCTCGGCTTCAAGCGCCTTGTTGCGGATGGTGATGGCCATGTACATCTCCTTTCATCGCTATCGTGCAGCATAGCTGCATATGCTGCATGCAGCAATCCGGCAGCGCGCAGGCCATCGTGAAACACATGGCTGCCACGAGCTTTGACGGTGATTTTCCCCTTCCAGCTTTGGCAGAAATCGCTAGCCTTGTGCGCAACAAGAACACGCGATCTCAAGGGGAATACGCCGATGGCCAAGAAGTCCGCACGCCGCATCAAGCCAAGCCAGTTGCGCTCGAAGGCGTGGTTCGACAATCCGGACAACATCGACATGACGGCGCTCTACATCGAGCGCACCATGAATTTCGGGCTGTCACGCGAGGAGCTGCAGTCGGGCCGCCCGATCATCGGGATCGCCCAGACGGGTTCGGACATCGCCCCCTGCAACCGCCACCATATCGAGCTGGCGCACCGGGTGCGTGACGGCATCAGGGAAATGGGCGGAGTGCCGTTCGAATTTCCCATCCATCCGATCCAGGAAACATGCAAGCGGCCCACTGCCGCGCTTGACCGGAACCTGCAATATCTCAGTCTGGTGGAAATCCTCTATGGCTATCCGCTCGACGGCATTGTCCTGACCACGGGCTGCGACAAGACCACCCCGGCACAGATCATGGCGGCTGCGACGGTTGATATTCCGGCCATCGCCCTGTCAGGCGGGCCGATGCTGAACGGCTGGCACAATGGCGAACGCACCGGCTCCGGCACGATTGTCTGGAAAGCCAGGCAGATGCACGCGGCGGGCGAGATCGACAATGCGGGCTTTGTCGAATTGATCGCCTCATCCGCCCCCTCCGCAGGCCATTGCAACACGATGGGCACTGCATCGACCATGAACTCTCTTGCCGAGGCGCTTGGCATGTCCTTGCCGGGCTGCGCGGCCATCCCCGCGCCCTACCGCGACCGCTACGAGATGGCTTACCTGACCGGCAAGCGCATCGTCGAGATGGTCTGGGAGAACCTCATCCCCTCGAAAATCCTGACCCGCGCGGCCTTCGAGAACACGATCGTGGTCAATTCGGCGATTGGCGGTTCGACAAACGCGCCGGTCCACATTAATGCGATCGCGCGGCATATCGGCGTCAAACTCGACAATGACGACTGGGAAAAGCACGGCTATGACGTACCACTTCTGGTCAACCTCCAGCCTGCGGGCGAATACCTGGGCGAGGAATACTACCGCGCGGGCGGCGTGCCCGCCGTGGTCAATGAACTGATCAAGGCCGGTCTGATCAACGACACCGCCATCACCGTCAACGGCAAGACGCTGCATGAGAACTGCAAGGGGCGCGATACGCTCGACCCCCGCGTGATCAAATCCGTGAAGGAGCCCATGCGGGCCAAGTCCGGCTTCCTGAACATGAAGGGCAACCTGTTCGATTCGGCCATCATGAAAACCAGCGTGATCACCACCGAGTTTCGGGAGCGTTATCTCGAAAACCCGAAAGACCCGATGGCCTTCGAGGGTGTCGCCGTGGTCTTTGATGGCCCTGAGGATTATCACAAGCGCATTGATGACCCGTCATTGAAGCTGGATGCCAGCACCATGCTGTTCATCCGCGGCGTCGGCCCGATAGGCTATCCGGGCGCTGCGGAAGTGGTGAACATGCGTCCGCCATCCTATCTGATCAAGCAAGGCATCAACGCGCTGCCCTGCATCGGGGACGGTCGCCAGTCTGGCACATCAGGGTCGCCCTCCATCCTCAATGCCTCGCCGGAGGCTGCAACCGGGGGCGGTCTGGCGCTCCTGAAAACCGGCGACAAGGTGCGTATCGACCTCAACAAGCGCACGGCCAACATCCTGATCCCTGATGCAGAACTGGCGGAGCGCCGCGCTGCCCTCAAGAAGGCGGGCGGCTACAAATATCCAAAAAGCCAGACGCCATGGCAGGAAATCCAGCGCGGCATGGTCGATGAACTCAGTCATGGCATGGTGCTGAAGCCTGCGGTCAAATATCAGCGGATCCACAAGACCAAGGGGATTCCAAGGGACAATCACTGAGGCGACAATCACTAAGCAGCGGTCATCACTGAACGGCGACAATCACTGAACAAGGACGTTCGAAGGTCTGCACTCATGCCCGTTGAAGGTCTCTCGCACATCACATTGATCGTCTCCGATCTGGAGCGGATGGCGAAGCTGATGCGTGATGTGCTGGGAGCCACAATCACCTACACATCAGGCGATGAGACATTTTCGCATGCGCGGGAGATGTTCTTCGATGTGGGCGGTGTCTGGGTGGCTGTGATGCAAGGCGAACCCTTGCCAAGCCGCACTTACAACCACATCGCCTTCAAGATCCCGGATGCGGAATTTGATGATTTCCTCTTGCGGGTGCGCGATGCGGGCGTGGACATGAGGGAGCCGCGAGCACGCGTTGAAGGCGAAGGACGGTCCATCTACTTTCATGATTTCGACAACCACTTGTTCGAACTTCACACCGGCACGCTTTCCGCGAGGCTGGCACGCTATGCCGGGGGAGCATCGGGCTCATGAACCAGACTGCGCGCGTCACAGCCTTCCGGCAGTTGCATGAGAGCGGCTGCTTCGTCATGCCCAACCCATGGGACATAGGTTCGGCACGCTGGCTCCGGGCAAAGGGCTACAAGGCCCTCGCAACCACAAGCGCCGGTTTTGCCTTCACGCTGGGCTTGGCAGACCAGGACGTGCCTTATAGCGTCATGCTGGCCCATATCGCGCAGATGGTGGCGGCTGTGCCGGACATTCCCGTCAATGCCGACTTCGAAAACGGCTATGCCGATGAACCTGCAGGTGTTGCCGCGCATGTAACAGCTTGTGTCGGTACAGGGGTGGCCGGGCTTTCCATCGAGGATGCGACGGGCCGCAGTGAAGACCCGCTCTATCCGTTCGCGCTTGCGGTCGAGCGCATCAGGGCCGCCCGGGCTGCCATTGACGCCACCGCGACCGGTGTGCTGCTGACGGCACGGGCCGAAGGCATGCTGGTGGATGGCGCGTCTGCCTTGCCCGATGTCCTGGACCGGATCTGTGCCTTCGCGGATGCTGGCGCGGATGTGCTGTATGCGCCGGGGCTCAGAACAGCCAGGGAGTTTGCAGCAGTGGTTGCAGCCGCCGGAGGCAAACCCGTCAACGGGCTTGTGTTCGGCGATCTCGGGCATTCGGTTGCAGACCTGTCGGCAATGGGCATCCGGCGCATCTCCATCGGAGCGGCGATGGCAAGGGCGGCCTGGGCCGGTTTCATGAAGGTTGCAGACGAGATTGCCGAAAATGGCACCTTCACCGGCTTTTCGGACAATCCGCGAACAGCCCCGCTCAACGATGTCTTTCGGGATGACCTGAAGGCCCGCTCATGAGCGCTGAACTTCTGATCAAGCCGGGTGAGCCGGGAGAAGCCGCGCTCTGGAGCATCGACGCGCGCGGGCGCAGCCATGCCACGGATGCAGACGAGATCGGCCTGTCTGACGAACTGGCGGACAGGATCGAGGAATGGATCGACGCCTTCGACGCTGTCCATGACCCTGACATGCCGGGCGCGCGCAATTTTTCCAGTGACATGGAAAGACGCGCCTTCGTGGCCGAGGGCCATGCCATAGCGGCGGCCATTCGGGACGAGGTGGGCGAAAACTGGCTCATCGCCGTTGATTTTGCACCCTGGGAAGGCGGACTGTCTTGATCCATGATCTCCAGAACTGGACGCCCCGCCCACGCCCCGAGCGCGTTGTCATCGAAGGGCGATATGCCCGGCTGGAGCCGCTGGATCCCGCACGCCATGGCGACGATCTGTTCGACGCATCGATGGCGGAGGGTGCCGATGATCGTTTCCGCTATCTGTTTGAAGCCCCGATGCCCCGACCG
>JANMHN010000262.1:0-4302 GCA_031375185.1 Allobosea sp.
GGATCGCCGCCCTTCTTGGTCAGCACTTCGCCGTGATAGTTCGTCGGGATGCCGCCCATGTTGTAGTGAACGGTCGGCAGGACAGGGATCGGCTCCCTTGTGACATCGACGCCCGCAAAGACGCGCGCGCTCTCGGAAATGCCGGGCAGACGCTCGTGCAGGATCTTGGGGTCGAGATGGTCAAGATGAAGGTAGATATGATCCTTCTTCTTGCCCACGCCGCGCCCGTCGCGGATTTCCATGGTCATGGCGCGCGACACGACATCGCGGGAGGCCAGATCCTTGGCGGAGGGTGCATAGCGCTCCATGAAACGCTCGCCTTCGGAATTGGTGAGGTAGCCGCCTTCGCCGCGCGAACCTTCGGTGATCAGGCAGCCTGCTCCATAGATCCCGGTCGGGTGGAACTGCACGAACTCCATGTCCTGCAGGGGCAGGCCGGCGCGCAAAGCCATGGCATTGCCGTCGCCGGTGCAGGTATGGGCCGAGGTGGCGGAGAAATAGGCCCGGCCATATCCGCCCGTGGCCAGAATGGTCTGGCTGCCGCGGAAGCGGTGCAGCGTGCCGTCATCCATCTTGAGCGCGACGACGCCGAGACAGCGACCGTCTTCGCTCATCATCAGGTCGATGGCGAAGTATTCGATGAAGAACTCGGTCTGTGCGCGCAGGGCCTGACCATAGAGCGTGTGCAGGATGGCGTGGCCGGTGCGGTCGGCGGCGGCGCAGGTGCGCTGCGCGATGCCTTCGCCGTAATTCGTGGTCATGCCGCCAAACGGGCGCTGGTAGATCTTGCCAGCCTCGGTGCGCGAAAACGGCACGCCCCAGTGCTCAAGCTCATAGACGGCGGCAGGTGCATTGCGCACCAGATACTCGATGGCATCCTGGTCGCCGAGCCAGTCAGACCCCTTGACGGTGTCATACATGTGAAAGCGCCAGTCATCCTCGCCCATGTTGCCGAGCGCGGCGGAAATGCCGCCCTGTGCCGCGACCGTGTGCGAGCGGGTGGGAAAAACCTTGGAGATGCAGGCGGTCTTGAGGCCAGCCTGGGCGCAGCCCACGGTTGCACGCAGACCAGCGCCGCCGGCCCCGACCACGATCACATCGAAGGTGTGATCGGTGATGTCGTAGCCATAGGTCTTGGCTTGCGGAGCGGCGGGCTTGTGGGCAGTTGCCATGTCATCAGCCTCCAAAGGCAATTTTCAGGATCGCGAAGATCGAGGCCGCACCAACAGCGACCGTGAAGAAGGTGTTTCCCATCACCGCCAGAACCTTCACGGCTTCGCCATGAACGTAATCCTCGATGATGGTCTGCATGCCGAGCCGCATGTGGATCAGGCCTGACAGCACGAACAACAGCATCAAAAGCGCGACAACGGGATGCGACAGAAGCGCCATCGCAGCAGAATAGGGCTTTCCGACAAGCGAAACGACGATGACGACGAAAGCTGTCGCCAGAATGACATTGGCCACGGCAGTGACGCGCTGCAACCAGAAGTGACCGGTGCCGGAACGGGCCGAACCAAGGCCACGAACATGGCCAAGCGGGGTACGCATGGAAGACTTGCTGTTCATGATGCGGGCTTTCAGCGCACGGCATACGCTGCGATCCAGATCAGGATCGTCAGCGGCGCGGAGATGAACAGGGTGAGGCGGGCCATGTTCATGCGCTGCTGCGCCTCATAGCCGTGTCCGAGATCCCAGACGAAATGACGCAAGCCACCCACCATGTGATGCATGAGCGCGAAGGTGTAGCCAAACAGGACCAGACGCCCGGCCCAGGAACCGGCCAGCCACTGCGCCGTGTCGAACGAGGCTTTGCCGGACGCAGCGGCGACGAGCCACACCGCAAGCAGCAGCGTTCCGGCATAAAGCGCTGTCCCCGTGGCGCGATGGAAAATGGACATCGCCATCGTCCAGGACCACCGATAGATTTGGAGGTGTGGCGAAAGAGGCCGACCTTGACCTGCCGTCTGTGGATCCGCCATGTGCCGAAAACTCCCGCGTGCCGAAAACGCTCGATCTGCCCATCTTCAAGGCTGATTCAACTTTTGAATTTCACGTCCGCTCATAGCGAAATGAGGTTCATGCCGCAATGCGACATGAGGACGGGGTGTTACAGATCTTCAATGTTGTCATTTTTGTTCCGTCAGGATGCTGATGGCGACCGACGCTATCGGATCTTCTCTGCCGCCACGATGTAGTTCACGGCTGTGTCGCCTGACAGGCGCCAGCCGCCGCGGAGCGGATCAGGCACCATTCCTCGCGTCTCCAGCACGCCCAGCCCTGCCTCCTCAAGTCCGCGCTCAAGAACATCGGGACGGATGAACTTCTGCCAGTCATGGGTGCCCACCGGCAGCCACCTCAGAATATATTCGGCGCCCAGAATAGCGGCAGCATAGGAGCGCAGCGTGCGGTTCAGTGTGGAGACAATCACCAGCCCGCCTGGTTTGGCAGCATCAGCCAGCGCGCCAAGGAAGGCCGGCACATCAGCGACGTGCTCGACCACTTCAAGCGCGGTGACGAGATCGAAGCGCTCGCCATCGGCCACCACGTCCTCGATGGTCCGTGGCAGATAGCGGATGCTCAGGTCCATGCTGGCGGCATGGGCAGTCGCAACGGCGATGTTGCGGGTCGCGGGATCAAGGCCCGTGACGGTCCCGCCCATCCGCGCCAGCGGTTCGGATAAAAGACCGCCGCCGCAACCGACATCGACCACGCTCAACCCTGCCAGCGGGGAAACGCTGGCTGGGCTTACGCCGAAATGGCTGTTGATCTGGTGACGGATGAAGCCCAGCCGCACAGGGTTCATGCCATGCAACGGCTTCATCGGGCCATTCGGATTCCACCATGTTGCGGCCAGAGCATCGAAACGCCCGATCTCGCCGGGGTCGATGGTGGAGGTCGTTCTCGTCTGTTGCCTTGCCATGTCGGCTTCAATCCCGGTGTCATCCCCGGCGGTCCGTCAGGACCGGGAAGGGGATCCAATTCCGCTTGGTGGCTCCCCTTACCGCCCTGCTGCGCAGACCGCCGGGTATGACACCTAACCTAAACCTTCCGCCGACTTTGCGCCGACGCTTTCACCATGTATAGGCCGCTCACACATCACAGGCGAGCGGGCAGATCAGCGCGCCTTGCCCACATTCCCTGCAAACGGAACGATCAGCCGCATGCCTCGCCTTGTCATGAAATTCGGCGGAACATCAGTCGCCACTGTGGAGCGGATCAGGAACGTCGCCCGCCACGTCAAGCGCGAGGTCGAGGCCGGCTATGATGTCGCCGTGGTGGTTTCGGCCATGTCGGGCAAGACCAACGAACTTGTCGGCTGGTGCAAGGAAGCGGCGACGCTCTACGACAGGGCCGAATACGATGTCGTGGTGGCGGCAGGAGAGCAGGTCACGTCGGGATTGCTGGCCATCGTGCTGAACGACATGGGCCTCAAGGCCCGCTCCTGGCAGGGCTGGCAGGTGCCGCTCCATGGCTCCGACGCCCATGGCTCATCGCGCATCGTCGATGTGGATGGCGCGGGCATCCTGGCGGGCTTCGCGCAGGACCGCTCGATTGCCGTCGTCTCCGGCTTCCAGGGCATGCACAAGGAGAGCGGCCGCATTGTCACGCTGGGCCGTGGCGGCTCTGACACCTCGGCAGTGGCGCTGGCTGCCGCTCTGAAGGCGGACCGCTGCGACATCTACACCGATGTGGATGGCGTCTACACCACCGATCCGCGCATCGTCGCCAAGGCGACGCGCCTCGACAAGGTCTCGTTCGAGGAAATGCTGGAAATGGCATCCCTTGGCTCCAAGGTGCTCCAGGTGCGCTCGGTCGAGATCGCCATGGTTCACCGTGTGCCGACTTATGTGAGGTCATCCTTCGATGATCCTGAAAACCCCAAGCAGGGCACCCTGATTTGCGACGAGGAGGATATTGTGGAACAGCAGATCGTCACGGGCATCGCCTATTCCAAGGACGAGGCGCAGATCACCCTGCGCCGCGTGGCCGACCAGCCCGGTGTGGCCGCCTCCATTTTCGGACCGCTTGCTGAGGCCAACATCAATGTCGACATGATCATCCAGGTTGTCTCGGATGATCAGGCCACGACCGACATCACCTTCACGGTGCCGACGGCGGATTTCGAGCGCTCACGCACCATTCTGGAATCCAAGCGCAACCTGATCCAGTATCAGGCCTTGCAGGGCACGGCAGATGTTGTGAAGGTTTCCGCCATCGGCATTGGCATGAGGAGCCATGCGGGCGTTGCCGCGCGTGCCTTCAAGGCGCTGGCCGAAAAGGGCATCAATATCCGCGCCA
>JANMHN010000282.1:0-2961 GCA_031375185.1 Allobosea sp.
CGGGAGGTTCCATGAGCAATTTTCGCAATCTGGCGGCAAGATCCACTTTTGTCATGTCTGCCTTCGTCATGTCGGCTGCCGCAGCGCAGGCGCAGACGGAAATCCAGTGGTGGCACGCGCTGACAGGCGCCAACAATGACATCGTGGTCAAGCTGTCCGAGGATTTCAATGCCTCGCAGAAGGACTACAAGATTGTCCCCGCCTACAAGGGCTCCTATGCAGACACGCTGAACGCCGGCATCGCCGCCTTCCGTGCAGGCCAGGCTCCACACATCATGCAGGTGTTCGAGGTCGGAACCGCCACGATGATGGGGGCCAAGGGTGCCGTGAAGCCTGTGCAGGACATGATGAAGGAAGCGGGCGAAGCCTTCGATCCGAAATCCTATCTTCCCGGCATCACGGGTTATTATTCGACCGTGAAGGGCGAGATGCTGTCCTTCCCGTTCAATTCGTCATCCGCCGTGATGTGGTACAATAAGGATGCCTTCAAGAAGGCTGGCCTCAATGCCGACGTGCCCCCGAAGACATGGCCCGAAGTGTTTGACGCCGCGCGCAAGCTGAAGGCCGCAGGCTGGGACAAGTGCGGGTTCTCGACGGCCTGGATCACCTGGTTGAATGTCGAGCAGCTTGGTGCCTGGCACAACACGCCCATCGGCACCAAGGCCAATGGCATGGATGGCTTTGACACCACATTCCAGATCAACGCTCCACTCTACGTCAACCACCTGACCAATCTGGTGAACCTGCAGAAAGAGGGTGTGTTTTCCTATTCGGGCCGCACCAATACGGGCGAAGGGCGCTTCACATCCGGCGAATGCCCGATCTTCCTGACCTCCTCGGCCTTCTTCGGCAATGTGCGCGCCAATGCGAAGTTCGAATGGGCCAATACACAGATGCCGTACTATCCGGAGGTTGCAGGCGCACCGCAGAATTCGATCATCGGCGGCGCTTCGCTCTGGGTGATGGGCGGAAAGTCCGCTGCCGAATACAAGGGCGTGGCCAAGTTCTTCACCTTCCTGTCGGATATTGACCGCCAGGTGAAGCTGCACACAGAAAGCGGCTATCTGCCGATCACCAAGGCCGCCTATGCCAAGGTGAAGGATTCGGGCTTTTACAAGGACAAGCCTTTCCTGGAGACGCCTCTGCTGCAGCTCAACAACAAGGAGCCGACGGATAACTCGCGCGGCCTGCGCTTCGGCAACCTCGTCCAGATCCGTGACATCTGGTCAGAGGAGATCGAATCGGCCCTGAATGGCCAGAAGGCCCCGAAAGCCGCGCTTGATGCCGCCACCGAACGCGGCAATGCCGTCCTGCGGCAGTTCGAGCGGACCGTGACACGGTGAAGACGCTGGCAGTTGGCAGTGGACATTCTGCAGTCGTGACGGATCTCGTCACGACTGTGCCTGTCTTCTTTCGCACCAACTGCCGACTGCCCACTGCCGACTGCCCCTCGCCATGAACAAGACCGCCACCTTCAAGGGATACCTGATCCCGGCGCTTTTGCTGGCTCCGCAGCTTGCGATCACGGTCGTGTTCTTCTACTGGCCGGCGAGCCAGGCGGTCTGGCAGTCCTTCCTCGTGCAGGATGCGTTCGGCACCTCCACCGAATTCGTCTGGTTCGAGAACTATCGCGAGCTTTTCAGCAAGCCCGATTATTACAAGGCGCTGGGGAACACGGTGGTGTTCTCCACGCTCGTGACAACCCTGTCCCTGTCGATCGCGCTGTTGTTCGCCGTGATGGCGGACAGGCACATCAGGGGGCACCAGATCTTCACGACGCTGCTGATCTGGCCTTATGCGGTGGCACCTGCCATCGCGGGCGTGCTGTGGATGTTCATGTTCAACCCATCGCTTGGCATCATGGCCAAGGCCCTGCGCGGCATGGGCTATGACTGGAACCCGCTGCTCAACGGTAACCAGGCCATGAGCCTGGTGGTCATGGCGGCTGTGTGGAAGCAGATCAGTTACAACTTCCTGTTCTTTCTGGCGGGACTTCAGGCCATTCCCAAGAGCGTGATCGAGGCCGCGACGATTGACGGCGCAAAGGCGATGCGCCGCTTCTGGACGATCATCTTCCCGCTGCTGTCGCCCACCACATTTTTCCTGCTGGTGGTCAACATTGTCTACGTGTTCTTCGACACCTTCGGCATCATCGACACGATCACCGGCGGCGGGCCATCGAAGGCCACCGAAACACTGGTCTACAAGGTCTATTCGGACGGCAAGGGCGGGGCAGACCTGGGCGGTTCGGCCGCGCAGTCGGTTGTGCTGCTCGGCATCGTGGTGTGCCTGACAGCCATCCAGTTCAGGTACATCGAACGGAAAGTGACATACTGATGCGGTCATCATCCCATGGTTGAGGACCGCGCCTTCGGCGACAGGATCGCCTACGTCATCCTCAGCATCGGCGTGCTGATCGTGGCGTTTCCGGTCTATCTCACGTTTGTCGCGTCGACCTGGGATGCGGCCACCATCATCAATGGCGAGATGCCGCTCTATCCGGGCCCGTTCTTTGCCGAGAACTATTACAAGACGCTGTTCATCGGCACGTCCGGTACGACGCGCGAGCCGGTGATCAACATGATGATCAATTCCTTCATCATGGCGATGGCGATCGCCATTGGCAAAATCTCCATTTCTGTCCTGTCGGCCTATGCGGTGGTGTATTTCCGGTTTCCGTTCAGGATGACAGCGTTCTGGCTGATCTTCATCACGCTGATGCTGCCTGTGGAGGTGCGCATCTTCCCGACCTTCAAGGTGGTCTCGGATGTCGGCTTTCTCGACACCTATCAGGGCCTGGCCGTGCCGCTGATCGCATCCGCCACCGGTACCTTGCTGTTCCGCCAGTTCTTCATGACAATTCCGGATGAACTGCTCGAAGCGTCCAAGATCGATGGTGCCGGGCCCTTCCGCTTCTTCAAGGACACCGTGCTGCCGCTCTCGATGACGACGGTGGCGGCT
>JANMHN010000294.1:0-49710 GCA_031375185.1 Allobosea sp.
GGTGATGGTCACCTATGGCGAGACCGTCCTGCTCGCCACCGTGGTCTCCGCCAAGGAGCCGAAGCCCGGCATCGATTTCTTTCCGCTGACCGTGAACTACCAGGAAAAAGCGTTCGCAGCCGGACGTATTCCAGGGGGCTATTTCAAGCGTGAAGGCCGCCCATCCGAGCGCGAGACGCTGATTTCCCGCCTGATCGACCGTCCGATACGCCCGCTGTTCGCCGATGGCTACCGCAATGAAACACAGGTCGTCGTCACCGTGCTGCAGCATGATCTGGAAAACGATCCAGACGTGCCGGCCATGATCGGCACCTCCGCCGCCCTGACGCTCTCCGGCGTGCCCTTCATGGGCCCGGTCGGTGCCGCCAAGGTTGGCTATATCGGTGGGCAGTTCAAGCTGAACCCGACCTCTGCCGAACTCAAGGAATCAGAACTCGACCTCACCGTTGCAGGCACCCAGGACGCCGTGCTGATGGTGGAATCGGAAGCGAAGGAGCTTGGCGAAGAGATCATGCTTGCCGCCGTGATGTTCGGCCACAAGCATTTCCAGCCCGTGATCGACGCCATCATCCGTCTTGCCGAGAAGGCTGCCAAGGAACCGCGCAACTACACCGCGCCGGATCATTCTGCGGTCGAGAAGGCTCTGTTGAAGATCGCCGAAAAGGATCTGCGCAAGGCCTACAAGATCACGCAGAAGCAGGAACGCTACATCGCGGTCGACGCGGTCAAGGCCAAGGTCATGGCGGCCATGTTGCCGGAAGGCGGCGAAGCCAAGTTTGACAAGGACCAGGTCAAGGCCGTGTTCAAGAGCACGCAGGCCAAGGTCGTGCGCTTCAACATCCTCGATGACGGCATCCGCATCGATGGCCGCGACGTCAAGACCGTTCGCAAGATCGTGTCGGAAGTCGGCATCCTGCCACGCACCCATGGTTCGGCCCTGTTCACACGCGGCGAAACCCAGGCGCTGGTCGTGGCCACCCTCGGCACCGGCGATGACGAGCAGTACATCGACGAGCTGGAAGGCACCCGCAAGGAAACCTTCCTGCTGCACTACAACTTCCCGCCCTATTCGGTGGGTGAAGCGGGCCGCATGGGCTCGCCGGGCCGCCGCGAAATCGGCCACGGCAAGCTGGCATGGCGCGCCATGCGCCCGATGCTGCCGCCGCACCACGAGTTCCCGTACACGCTGCGCCTTGTCTCCGAGATCACCGAGTCGAACGGCTCGTCCTCGATGGCCACGGTCTGCGGCGCATCACTGGCGCTGATGGATGCGGGCGTTCCGCTGAAGCGCCCGGTGGCCGGCATCGCCATGGGCCTGATCCTCGAAGGCAAGCGCTTTGCCGTCCTGTCGGACATCCTGGGTGACGAAGACCACCTCGGCGACATGGACTTCAAGGTCGCCGGCACCGAGAACGGCATCACGTCCTTGCAGATGGACATCAAGATCGCCGGTATCACCGAAGAGATCATGGGCGTCGCCCTGACACAGGCCAAGGACGGCCGCCTGCACATTCTTGGCGAAATGGCGAACGCGCTGACCACGGCGCGCGCGCAACTCGGCGAGTTTGCGCCGCGCATCGAAACCATGAAGATCCCGGTCGACAAGATCCGCGAAGTCATCGGCTCGGGCGGCAAGATCATCCGCGAGATCGTCGAGAAGACCGGCGCGAAGATCAACATCGAGGATGACGGCACCGTCAAGATCGCTTCGCCGGACGGCAAGTCGATCGAGGCCGCGATCAAGTGGATCAAATCGATCGTGTCCGAGCCTGAAATCGGCGTGATCTACGAAGGCACCGTGGTCAAGACCATGGAATTTGGTGCGTTCGTGAACTTCTTCGGCGCGAAGGACGGCCTCGTCCACATCTCCGAGCTGGCTGCCAACCGCGTGGCCAAGGTGACGGACGTGGTCAAGGATGGGGACAAGATCAAGGTCAAGCTCCTCGGTTTCGACGAGCGCGGCAAGATCCGCCTGTCCATGAAGGTGGTCGATCAGGAAACCGGTGAAGACCTCACCGAGAAGCTGAAGGCCCAGCGCGACGCCGAGCGCGCCGAACGCGGCGAAGGCCCGGAAGAAGAGCAGCCCGAGCGCACCGAGCGCCCGCGCCGCGAAGGCGGGGACCGTGGCGGCCGTGAACGCCGCCCAAGGCGCGATTGATTGGCCGCGATTGATCGGCACGACTGAACAACACACATGGCCGGGCCTCAAGCCCGGCCATTCTCTTTCATCACGACACCTGATTGAGTTGGCCGATGACCAAGCTGCGCCCCGACACATTGGCCATGACGGCCACGCTCGCCATGCTGACGGCGCTGGGGCCGCTGGCGACCGACTTCTATCTGCCCTCTGTGCCAGACATTGCCCGCGTCTTCGGCACGACCACGGCTGGCGCGCAGGCGACCTTGTCAGCCTTTCTGTTCGGGTTCGCGGCAGGGCAACTGTTTTATGGCCCGCTCTCCGACAGGATGGGGCGCAAGCCCGTGCTGCTCGCGGGCCTTGCGCTGTTCATCCTTGCCACCATGGCTTGCGCGGCGGCCATCTCCATCGACATGCTGATCGGTGCCCGTTTCGTGCAGGCGCTCGGTGCATCCGCCCCCATCGTGCTGGGACGTGCCATGGTGCGCGACCTGTATGAGGGACCGCGAGCCGGGCAAGAACTGGCCCGCATGGGCATGATCATGGGCGTTGTCCCGGCCATCGCGCCCGTGCTAGGCGGTTTCCTGCAGGACGCTTTCGGGTGGCGCTCGACCTTCATTGCCTCGCTGCTGTTCGCCTCGGCCCTTGGCGTCTGGATCATCATGGCGCTTCCTGAAACGCTCCGCAGAAAGCTGGATGAGCCGCTGTCGATCATCGCCATCGTCAAGGGTTTCGGCAGCCTGCTGAAAAGCAGGCCCTACCGCGCCTATGTCGGACTTGTCAGTCTCGCCTATGGCGGGTTGTTCGCGTTCATCTCGGGCTCTTCCTTCGTGCTGATGGGCATTTATGGCCTCAGCCCGATCCAATTCGGCTTTTCGTTTGCACTTGGCGTCGTGGGTTTCATCACGGGCACCATCGTGGCGCAGAAACTGGTCTTGCGACGCGGGCTTGATGGCGTCATCAGGCTTGGCGTGATGTGCCTGGCTGGCGGAGGCGCGCTCATGCTGGCGTTGACGCTGATCGGCACGGGGTCGTCGCTGGAAATCTCGTTGCCCATGGCCATCTATGCGGCAGGTGTGGGGCTGACAATGCCGCAGGGCCAGGCCGCCGCGATGATGCCGTTTCCCGACCGTGCGGGCACGGCTTCATCGTTTCTCGGAATCTGCCAGATGACCTTCGCCGCATTTGTCGGGCTGCTGATCGGGCGGGTGCTGACAGGTTCTGCGCTGCCCGGTTCTGCTTTGCCAATGCCTCTGGTGATCACGGCCATCGGCATGGCCGCCCTGCTCCTGTTCGTGGCAACGCGCGGCATTCGCGCCAAGGGGTGATCGGCCCCTGATCGGTGTGGCTTGTGGGGGGCTGGTTGCCCGGCGGCTGTTCCCGGCATCGATTGCTGCAAACTGTCCTGTTTCGACACGCATGGCCGGTTTATTTACGTCCCGTTAACCATGTCCACATAATCCTGAACCTGCGTCCTGGCAGCCTGCTGCCTTGGTGCCTGAGGTGGTCCCATTCGGGGGGAATGTCCGTCGCAGTCCGAATATCCTTCTTATTTCCCGATTGCCTTTGTTCGCGTGTGAAATGTGCCAGACCGATGGCGGCCATTGATGCGGGCCCTCACCGCTCCGGTTTTCATGCACACGGAGAAACGGCACTCGCCGGACTGAGCAGGGCCATCGGGACAACTCTTTTCGGGTCTGGGGCACGTGGCTTATCAAACTTCAAGGGCGGCAGCGCCGACATCGACCCCAACAGCACCGCAGAGCGTGGCGCAGGCCATGGAAAGCGGCGGCACATCCATCGCCGTCACCCTGGTGCCACGCGATGACCTGTTCGAGGACCACTCCCTGCGTGCCATTCAGAACCGGGCGCTGGCCTATCTCAGGGCTGGGCTGCATGTGCATCTGCGCGGCATGGCCGGGACCGGCAAGACAACCCTGGCGATCGAGATTGCCGCACGTCTCGGGCGGCCGGTCATCCTGCTGGCCGGTGACAACTGGTTCACCAGCGCCAACCTGCTTGGCCGTGAAACCGGCTCGAAAACCAAGCAGATCCTCGACCGTTATGTGCATTCCGTGCAGAAACTCGATGCCTCGACCAGTGCCATCTGGACCGACGAAGCGCTGACCGAAGCTGTCGCGACTGGCTGCACACTGGTCTATGACGAATTCACCCGCTCACCGCCTGCTGCCAACAACCCGCTTTTGATGGCGCTGGAAGAACGCATGCTGGTGCTGCCGTCCGGCCCGAACCGGGCCCGCAACGTGGCGGCCCACCCCGAGTTCAGGGCCATCTTCACCTCGAACCCCGAAGATTACGCCGCCGTCAACAAGGCGCAGGATGCGCTGCTGGACCGGATGGTGTCCTTCGATCTGGATGGCTTTGGACGCGAGACCGAGCTTGGCATCGTCGCCATGCGCAGCCAGCTGGCTTCAGATCGCACAGCCCCCATCGTCGATCTGGTCCGCTCGCTAAGGGCATCGGGCGCGCTCCGCTCAACCGCCTCGATGCGCGGCGCAATCATGATCGGCAAGGTCTGCGCCTCCGAACAGATCAATGCCAGTGTCGCCGATCCGCGCTTCCTGCAGCTCTGCCAGGACGTGCTAATGCCGCGCGAAGCCGAGAGCCGCGCCATCTTCGTGCGCGAATTTGCGAGGCTGATGAGCGCGCCGAAAGAGGAGGCCGGAGAGCCTGCTGCTGCACATGTGCCAGAACCGGTCCGACGCACAGGAACCCGCAAATGATCCCGCGCGCCCGTCGTTTCAGCCCCGCCAGCGCACCGCACCTGCGCCGCACGTCGCGCAACCGCACGGATGCGGCTGCCGAGCTGGTGCGACTGGAATACGAGCGCGAACGCCTTCTCAACGAGGTGAAGGACCTGCTCGAGCGTGTGCGCAGGGCCGATGCCCGGCGCGATGGCGTGGACGCCCGCGTGCGCTCGCTGCATGAGCTGCTCGGCATCGCACCTGTGCAAGGGCCAGAACAGCCCACGACCGTGACCCTGCAAATCAACGGATCGACGCTTTCCGTCGCTTCTCCCACAATTTCCCAATCAAAGGTGCCCCATGCGCATGATCGAAATCGCCGAAAAGGCGCGTGATGCCGCGGCCCTTCTCACGGGGCTCAAGGTGGATGTCGTGTCCAAGGTCGAGCATCGTGATGGAAGCTGGGTCGCGCTCGTCGACATGGTCGAAGCCAAGGCGCGCGCCGGCGAAAATGATCTGATCTCGACCTACGAGGTGGTGCTCGACCCGGTCGGCGAAGTCACCGGATACCAGCGTGTGGCCCGTGCTTACCGCGTCCAGATGGGCGCGGCGAGCGCAGCCTGAAAGTCAGCAAGATGCAACAACCAGCGATGCAGACCTCAATGCGGGCCGATGGCCTTGCAGACATCCTCGAACGGGTGCTCGACAAGGGCATCGTCGTGGCGGGCGACATCTCGATCTCGCTGGTGGGCATCGAACTGCTCACCATCAAGGTCAGGCTGCTTGTCACCACAGTGGACAAGGCCATGGAGCTTGGCATCAACTGGTGGGAGACGGACCCAATGCTCTCCAGCCGCGCCGCAGGCCTTGAAGACGAGAACAAGCGCCTGCGCGGCAAGCTCGCCATCCTCGAACGCCGTGTGGCGGATGTGGGAGCCTGAGTGATGAGCCGTCGTCCCACAGGCCCGACAGGGCGCGAAGCCTTTAGCGAAATCACCACGCGCCTCGGTTCGCTGATGAGCGAAGTCAAGACTGCTTTCGAGCAAGGCCAGGCCGCTCAGGCCGGTGCAGGAGAGAACGCGGGCGAGAATACCCGCGAGTTCAGCATCGACACACCAGCAGGTCCACTCAAGGGCATGGCCAGTTTTCGCGTCGGCACACTGGCTGATCGCGCAGGTGCGTCATCGTCCCGCGATGCCAGCCAGCATGAGGTGAAACGCAAGGCGTCGTCCAGATCCACGGCACAGCCACCCGCAGAAATGGCAGATGCGCGCGAGCCGCTGGTCGATCTGTTCGACGAGGCTGACGAAATCCTGATCGTGGCCGAACTGCCAGGTGTCAAACCCGAAGAGGTCACCGTGACCGTCGGCGAAAGCGCCGTGATCATCACGACCACCGGCGCTCGGCGTTTCCGTGCTGTCCAGGTGCTGCCATGCGCCGTGGACGAGGCGTCCCTGACCCGCGCCATGCGCAACGGCATCCTTGAGGTTCGCCTCACCAAGATCGGAGCCGCAGCGTGATCAGCTGGACCTACATCTACGGACTGGTGCGTAGCAGCGAGACCCATCCCGTTGTCGCGCAACCGATCGTCAATCCCGATGCCGAACTGAGGTTCGTCGTGGTCGGCGAGGTTGCGGCGCTGGTCAGCCAGGTGCCCAGCGACGACGTTACGGCCAACCGACGCAACATGATGACCCACACGCGCGTGCTGGAAGTCGCCATGCAGGACCGCACCATCGTGCCGGCCCGTTTCGGGATGATCGCGGCCAGCGAAGGCCATGTGCTGCGCGGGCTGAGGCCTCAGACCACCAAGCTGATCGGCATGCTCGATGACCTTGACGAGCGCATCGAAGCCGGAATCCGCATGACCTGGGATCAGCCCATGCTGATCGCGGAGGTTGTGCGTGAAACCCCGAAACTGGCCAAACTTGCCGAGCAGATGCGCAAGAAGACCGAAGCCGAAGGTTACTATGACCGGATCGATCTTGGCCGCATGACGGACGAAGCCCTGAAGGCCAAGCGCGACAAGGAAGCAGCCTCCATCCTCAACCGTCTCGCCACACATGCCGTGCGCAAAGTTGCACTGCCCCCCGGCGAAGACATGGTGATGCTGAACGCCGCGCTGCTGCTGGATCGCTCGCAGGAGCGGGCTTTCATCAACGAAGTCGAGGCCATCGAACGCGAGAATGGCGACCGCCTGCGCATCAAGGTGGTCTCGCCCGTGCCCGCCTACAACTTCGCCAACCTCACGCTCAACGTCGATATTGCCGAACCTCTGAAAGGGGCCGCCTGATGCTCTTCAAGCTCTTGGCCATGCCGATCACGGCCCCGCTCGCAGGGGTGCAGTGGATCGGCGAAAAAATCCACGAAACCGCATTGGCGCAGCTCAATGACCCGGCAGAAATCAAGCGCAAGCTGGCAGCGCTGGAAGCCAAGCTCGATGCCGGCGAAATGTCGGAAGCAGAGTTCGAGGCACTGGAGGATGAATTGATCCAGCGGCTGAAGACGGCTGCCACGATGATGCGCAGGGAATAGCGCCATCATGGCCGGATTGACTCGCAAGGTTCATGAAGCAGCTCCCGGCGATGCCGGGCGCGGCATTGTGCGCGTCGATCCTTCTGATCTCAAAGCCCTTGGCATCTCGATCGGTGACCTAATCGCCATTCATGGCCAACGCGCCGCTTTCGCCCGCGCCATGCCGGTGCAGGGCGAACATCGCGGCCAGGATCGCGTGCTGATCGATGGATCGCTGCGCGCCAGCGCAGGTGCCAGCGTCGGTGATGAGGTGAAGCTCATTGGAGCCGAGGCAAAGCATGCCGAGCATGTCTCACTGGCCTTGAACGGTGCGGGTGTCGCCGCCAATCCGGCCTTCATCCGCCAGGTTCGCCGCGCACTGGACGGCGTGCCGCTGGCTGCCGGATCGGTTGTGAAGCTGCGTCTGATCGGCGGGCGCGAGCTGAATGCCACCGTCACAGCGACAAGGCCGGAAGGTCCGGTTTTGGTCGATGAGGCCACCGACATCACCTGCGCCAGCGCTGCCAATGACAGCGCGCCCTCCCGCAGCATCTCCTATGAAGATCTTGGCGGGCTTGGCCGGGAACTGGCCCGCGTCCGCGAAATGATCGAGCTGCCGCTGCGCCGCCCCGACATTTTCGAGCATCTTGGCATCGAAGCACCCAAGGGCCTGCTGCTCACCGGCCCTCCGGGCACGGGCAAGACGATGATCGCGCGCGCCGTGGCTGAAGAAACCAACGCAGCGTTTTTCCAGATCAACGGGCCGGAGATCATCGGCAAGCACTATGGCGAGTCAGAGCAGCTCCTCCGCGACATCTTCAAGCGGGCCGAAGCCAAGGCACCGGCCATCGTCTTCATCGACGAGATCGACGCTATCGCGCCCAAGCGCGAGATGTTGAACGGCGACCGTCAGGTCGAGCGGCGCATCGTGGCGCAACTGCTGACCCTGCTCGACGGCATGTCCGCGCGCGGCAACGTGATCGTCATCGCTGCGACGAACATCCCGGATTCGCTAGACCCGGCCCTGCGTCGCCCTGGCCGGTTCGACCGCGAGATCACCATCGGCGTGCCGGACCGTCCGGGCCGCCGCGAAATCCTGCAGGTGCATCTGCGCGGCATGCCGCTAGGCGATGACGTCGAACTGGATGCGCTGGCAGGCATGACACATGGCTATGTTGGCGCGGACCTGGCCGCATTGTGCCGGGAAGCGGGCATGTCGGCACTGCGGCGCTCGCTCGATCTGGCGTCCGCCAACCTGACTGTCGAGATCGACGACATCCGGGTCTTGCGCTCTGATTTCGAGGCTGCCTTCAGCGAAATCAGGCCGTCTGCCGTCCGCGAAGTCTACACGGATGTGCCCGATGTGAAGTGGGCCGATGTGGCGGGCGTGGACACCGTGCGCGATACCCTGATCGAGGCTGTCGTCTGGCCACTGACCAAGCCGGGTCTTTATGACAGCTTCGGCATCAAGCCGCGCAAGGGCGTGTTGCTGACGGGCGCTCCCGGCACGGGCAAGACATTGCTTGCAAAGGCACTGGCGACCGAAGCCAAGGTGAACTTCATTTCCGTGCGCGGTCCGCAACTGCTCAACCAGTTCGTCGGCGAGAGCGAACGTGCCGTGCGGGCCATCTTTGCGAAAGCGCGACAGGTGGCGCCAACCATCCTGTTCTTTGACGAAATCGATGCGCTCGCACCCGTGCGCGGTGGCGGCGATGGCGCGGTGCTGGAGCGCGTGGTGGCGCAGTTCCTCACCGAACTCGACGGCATCGAAGACCTGAAGAACGTGTTCCTGCTGGCGGCCACAAACCGTGTTGACCGGGTCGATCCGGCGCTCCTGCGCCCTGGGCGGTTCGATCTGACCATCACCATGCCCCTGCCGGATGCAGCCGCAAGAGCTGCGATCCTTGCCATCCACACGCGCGCCATGCCGCTGGCGGACGATGTCGATCTTGATGCCATTGCCGCCGATACCCATGGTTTTGTCGGTGCTTCACTGGCGGGCCTGGCACAGGCTGCGGGGCTTGAAGCCTTGCGCCGCTGCGCTGCCAGCGGGCAGCCAGAACGCGTGACCGCGCAGGACTTTGCCGCTGCCACATCTGAACTGAAACGCAGCCTTGCGGCTGCCAACACATTGCCGGAACGAGCCATATCATGAGCACCTACCGCCTGATCGGAATCACCACGCCGCAAGCTGCCGACAAACTGATTGCATCCGGCGCGAACCTGGCGGGCGAACCCTTGCATGTGACCCGTTATCCGGGCCTTGCGGCCTTGCAGGTCAAGGGCGAGAAGGCCGGCCTGTTCACGGCGAAGAAAAAGGCACTGGAAGCCATCTTGCAGTTCCAGCGCCGGCTTGAGGCCGCGCAGATTGCAGGCCCTGTTATTCCGGCTGCGTTCGCCAACCCTTTGCTGGATGGCACTGAAGCCCTGCGGGTGCTGGCTGTCGGCCACCACCGACTGTCCGAAGCCTTGCAGGTGTTCGACGGTGTCAGACAGTACCAGATCACGGTGTCGTGGAACCCTGCGATCGCGATGGCCCATCAGGCAACGCAGCCCGCCTTTCAAGCGGCCATGTCTACCGTGGCAGGCGATGCGGCAACACGCGGTGCGGCCATCCGCAACCTGATGGAAGCGGCACGTACCGAGCTTGGCGCAGCTGCGGTCGCGCGCCTGAGAGGCGCATCGGTGCAACTTGCGCAAGAGCCGCTTGGCTCCGAGAACATGGTCGCCAATGCGGTTGTCCTTGTCGAGAAAGCAAGGGAAGCTGCGTTTGACGCCGCACTGGAAGACATCGATGCGTCGTTCCCGGACCTTGCCATCAAGCAGCTGGGGCCATTGCCGCCCGTCTCCTTTGCCAGCATCGTGATCGAACGCCCCAAGGCCCAGGACATTGCCAAAGCAAAACTTGTTCTCAAGATCGATGCACTTGAGGCGGATACATTGAAAACAGCCTATCGCCACGCGATGAAGGCCGCGCACCCGGATATGGCAGGCGGCAACCAGGGCCAAGCAACCGCGATCACCAACGCTTACCATCTGCTGCAGCGCCTCGAAGAGGCGAACATGGCGGGAGGGGACCACGTCAAGCCTCTCCTTGTGGATCTTGTCAGCGCCGGAGGCGAACGGTGGGCGGCCTGAGCACACTTCATCTCGTGCATGGTGTGATGCGGGCGGGGAGCAAGATGCCCTCGCTGGACTTGGCAGCGGCCATCGCGGGCGGCGAACTCACACTTGTGCGCGCGCATGAGCTTGCCGCGCTCACCACACGCCTGCCAGAACAGCTTGCGTGCGGAACGCCTGCCATAGAGCTGTTCAGCGATGTCGAGCGCACGCGTTCTGCCGCACTGGAGCATCACCGCGTGCTGTCGGACGTTGCCGCCAGCCATGATATTGCCCCCGTCAGGCTCGGTGCCCTGCGCGTCGGCGAAGCGTCCATCGTCGAGATGCTTCAGGCTGATGCGGCCCAGCTGTCGGATGCACTGGACACTGTCTCCGGCATGGTCGAGCTTGCCTTGCGCATCGTGGCAACGGGCGGGCCTGGGCCTGTACTTGCGCCTGCACCGGGCATGCAACCGGCCACGGGCCGTGACTACCTGCGTGCCCGCAGTGCCAGCGCCAGTGCTGGCCGCGATCATGATGCGCGCGTTACCTCTTTCGTGCGGGATGCGAAAGAACTGCTTGATGCCGTTGCGGGCGAGACCCGTGCCTCGGCCGGCATGACGCCTCCCGGCCAGCCGCGTCGCTGGCTTGACCTTGCCATGCTGGTGAACCGCGACACTGTGAGCTGCGTGGAGACACTGGTGCAAGGCCTCGTGCACCGCGCCGAACCTCTGCGTCTTGCCATCACGCTCAGCGGCCCATGGCCTGCCTATTCTTTCGTTGCGAAGGAGGGCTGACCGCGATGGCCTACGATCACGCAGCAGATTTCCTAGACCCAGCCGCCAATGCCGACTCGGCACTGGTGAACCTGCTGGACAGGCTGCTTGATCGCGGCCTCGTGCTCTCGGGTGACATCCGCATTTCGGTGGCCGATGTGGACCTTGTCTATATCGGATTGAAGCTCTTGGTCTGCTCGGTCGACACGGCCGAACGCTACCGTCTTGGCATCCGCCGCGATGAACAGCTGGAGCATGCGGCATGAGCGGGTTTCAGTCCTCGCTGATCGGCATGGCACGCGCCGCAGATTGGGCGCATGTGGATCTTGCTCCCCTACATGCCGACGTTTTCGGCGGGGTCGCCGTGATCTTGTCTCCGGTTGCCGATCTGGGCCGTCTGCACCACCAGCTTGTTGTTGCAGCGTGCCGACGCGGGCCTTTCCTTCCGGCAAAGGCAGGGCAAATATGGACCGGGGAGCAACGCAATTGCTGGCATGCGCCTGATGTGCAGCAGGCTTGCCTCCAGCAGCTTGATCTTGTGGCAGGCTGCATCGAGATCACAGTACAAATGTCCTTGCATGAGCCAGCCCAGACAGGACAGCCTGTGCGCGATGGCAGGCTCTATCTGCGCCAGCGGCAGAGTGCGCTTTCCGCGGCAGCCGCTGTGGAAATGCGCCTGGGCCGCCTCGCCGACCGGATCATCGAAGCGACGGGCACAGCCGTCCGTTCATCGCTCAGGACAATGTCGTGCGAGAACGGGCTTGTCGGCCTGATGTTGGCGCTTCTGGTGCCGCGCAGCATGGCGGCGGCACTTGTGCCGGACATCGACACCCTGACATTGACGTCTGATCCGGATGTGGTCGTGCGCATCGATGGACCCTGGCCAACTTACCATTTCGCCATGCCAGCCCTGGCTGACATGACAGGAGCGCTCGCCGCATGAATGCCCACGTCCAGCCGGCACAGACCTCGGCACCGTTGTCGCTATCTGCCGCCGAGGTGGATCAGGCGGTCACATCCGCCTTCCAGCAGCTTGGCGCGATCTCGTCGAACGCCATCGCGATCGACCCAGAGCGTGTTCAGCATGACCTGGCGCGGCTGGTGCTGGCGCTCGTCGAATTCCTGCGCCGTCTTCTCGAGCTTCAGGCCATCCGCCGGATGGAAGCGGGCAGCCTAACCCTTGATGAAGAAGAGCGCATCGGCACCACGCTAATGCTGGCGCGCGAACGTGTTCTGGAACTGGCTGATGGCTTTGGCCTGAAGCCATCCGATCTCAACCTCGATCTTGGCCCGCTTGGCCGTCTTTGCTGAACCGAAGTGCTGAACCCATGAAAAAGACCAAGCAAGCTTCTGTCGCGTCACCGCAAGCCCAAGCCAGCCTCGGGTCTTTGCCCGTCATGCTGGGCGCCTGTTTCGGAGGTGCGGCCCTCATGGTTTCGGTGGGGCTGGCAGGCGCGCTTCAAGGCTCCGGCATGCTGACAACCGCCGGGCTCACCGGGGCGCTTTTCGTCCTGCTTGCGGGCATGGTACTGCTGCCGGTCATACTGGACCGCATGGTGCGAAAGCCGCTCGCCAGCCTTGCCACGGGCATGATGACGCTCACACAGGACAGTGCAGGCCAGATGATCCAGATGTCCAGGCAGTCCGATGCCATCGGCGAGGTGGCCCGTGCCTCCATCGCCATGCTGGAGCGCCACGATCATGTGGAAGGGATGGCCGGCAGCCTGCGCGAGGCGCAAGGCTTCAGCCGCGACCTTCACGAGACAGCCGCTCTCCTGAAGCAGGGCCAGACCCAGATCGCCAAAGGCCTGGTGTCGACAGCCGAGGAGCTTGAGGCTCTTCGCCGCACTGTCAGCGACGGTCAGGCCGACATCACAAACGTTTATGCCCGTGCCGTGCGGGAGGCCGAACGGAATGCGGGAGCCTTCGAGGCTGTCCAGCAGGATCTGTCAACATCTGGCCAGATGGTCATCAACGCCGTGTCAGCGCTGCAGCGCGAGACGTCTGCCGTGGCTGGCCAGCGCGCGCTGATGTCAGCGGGCATCGTGGCGGCTGCCAGCGAACTGAACGAGGTCACACGCACACTTGCCGTCCATGTCGACATGCTTGGGCCACAAGGCCATGACGTGCGTTCGGCTCTGCTCGACATCGCGGATCGCCGCGCCTCCTTCGTGCAGACCATCGAGCAGGCAACAACTGCTGCAACCCGCCTGAACGACGTGCTCTCACGTGTCGACGAGCGCGTCAGCCAAGCCGTTGGCGACACGGGCTCGCTCAAGTCCGCCATCGAAGCGATGGCGCCAAAACTGGATGAAGCACTGAGCGGTGTGCAGATGGTGGGACGCGCCCTGCCTGAAGCTGCCATGCTGATCACTGGCAGCCTCGAAAACATCGAGGCCGCTGTTTCAGAAGCCCGCAGTTCGGTCGATGTCAAACTCGTCGCCCTCGCCGCCAATGCAGCGACCCAGGCCGAATATGCCGGCGGCCTGGGCGAGTTCCAGACAGCTTTCGAGACCATGCGGGACGATGTCGGCGAAATGCGCCAGTCGTTCATGCCCGTCATCAAGGACATTCAGGAAACACTTGATCGATCCGTCGAAAGCCTTGCCACGCTGGAGCGTGTCAGCGTCGATATCGGTTCGGTCCAAGGCAGTGTGGCACCAATGGTCGACCAGGTCAGGCATGCGCTGGACCGCACTGTCGAAACACTCGCGAGCCTCGAACGTGTCACATCCGACATGAAACCCGCATCCGGCGGCACGGCCCATGCCAACCCGCTGCAGGTGATCCAGCCGGAAATCGATCTGGCCCAGAAGCTGCTCGTCGGGTTCCGCCTGATCATGCGTTCGCTTGGCGAAGAGGTCGATACGCTCCGTACGAAAGTTGCCGAAATCGAAGCCCCGCAGCCTTCCGGCACACTGTTTCCCACAGGTCTTGCTCCCACAGGTCTTGATGCAGACCTCACCGGTCGCCTTGACCAGATCGAAGCAAGACTGGCCGACATTGCAGCAGCCATCAGCACCCACGCCGCTGCTGCACCCACCGGTGCATCATTGGCCAAGTATGGGGAAATCCTGCCGCCCACGCAGGATCTTGGACCAGAGCAACTCAGTTTCCAGCGTCTTCTCGTAGGATTCCGGGTTCTGATGCGCAACATATCATCCGAAAGCGAGCGTCTGCAGAGCAGTGTGTCCCGTATCGCGCAGGATGCCGATGGCCTGGCAGGCGTGGCAACGCCCCACACCGAACGGCTGGAGCAGATGCTGGGAGCGATGGGCGAGATGATCGCGCAGCTTGGCGAACGGCTGCGTGACGTGCCGGTCGGCACAGCCGCAAGACCAGCCACCGGAACCCATGTGTTCGATGCGCAGCAGGCCGGTTTTGAACGGGTTCTCGTGGGCTTCAGGCTTCTGATGCGCGACCTGGGGCAAGAGGCTGACAAGCTGCGCGGGGTCGTCTCGCATGCAAATGCTGCCAGTGCAGGGGCTGACACGTCCGGTGCTGACACGTCGGGTGCTGACACGTCGGGCGCGGTGGTCATCGGGCGCGTTGACAGCCAGATGCAGGCCCTGAATGCGAGTTTCTCGACCCTGCTCGTCGATCTCGAAACACGCCTGTCATCACCCCTTGCGGATGCGGCCGACAACATCGGATTTGCCGTTGCCGAAACACTGGCATTGCTTGAGCAACGCCTGGCCGAGCCCATTCACCAAATGGTCGAAAGCGCACGCGATTGCGCGCAGATGCTGCGAGATGTGAAACAGTCCCTCGCCGCTCAACCCGTTGCCCTCGCATCTGCCCAGACACCGGTGCCCTATCAAAGTTCCGGTTCCGGCAGTTCGGCTGAACGCCTCGGGGAAGTGACCAGCCGGATGGACAGGTGGATCAGCCAGGTTGACGGAACCATGGCCGAGCTGACGAGGAACCTCTCTGGATCGCACGACATTTCAGATCCCGAACTGCAAGAGGCACTGGACGAGCGGATCGCCCAGCTTGGTGTGCTCGCAACACAGATGCGGCGCGAGACAAGCGAGTTCGTCGCTGTCGGAGCCGCCATCTCGCGGGATCTGGAAGATCATGCAGAGCCAGAAATGCAGAAGAAAGCGGCCACCGGCGGCATGGGAAGCCTGTTCGGTCGGCGGAAAAAATAGACAGAACAAAGAACATCGTTGTGCCGTTAAACTCATCTTAAGATTGTCAATTTACTCATTTAATCCATGGTTTTGACTGTTTGCAGATCACCATTGCTTCAGAACAAACCGGAGCGTGAAGGAGAAACAAGGTGACGCGAGAGCCAATCGCCCATCTTTACAAAGACGGGACCCGCTTCGAGCTCGTCTATCCGGAATACGGTGTCATTGTTCGTGGTCCCCATCCTGAATGGGTTCTCGAAGCTGGCGCCGAAGTTCTGGCACAGATCGACAAGACGCGATCCGAGGGCACCATCGAAGAGATGGAAATGCTCAAGGAGTTCAACGCCGAAGATATTTCCGACATGGAAATCGCAGGGTTGAAGCAGGAAAACGCCGAGCGGTTCAACACTGTTCCCCAATGCATCGTGCAAATGGGCAATGCTGACTACCGCTGGGTTGCCAAAGATGGACGCGCGCTGCGCGGGCATCAGATGATCGAGCGTCTGCACGACGCATCGCTCCTACGCAGCAATGACTGGCTGACCCACCAGCCCTGATCCTCACAATTCGATTCACGAAGACAGTAAAAGGACTGGGAGCCTCCCATGGAAATCATCCCGTTCGGCGCCAAAGATATTGACAACATCCTGCAGAAGGAACCAAACCGTGCAGAGTTTCTGCCGTTTGGTGCCATCCTGCTCGATCGCAATGGCGTCATCCTGAAATACAATGCCGCCGAAGGTCTGATCGTTGGCCGTTCGGCATCCGACACGATGGCGAAGAACTTCTTCAATGATGTTGCGCCTTGTGCAAAAGGCAAGCGCATGCACTCGGAATTTCTGCGGTTTGCCAGGTCTGGCCAGATCAATGTCATGCTCGACTACGAGTTTGACTACAAGATGAAGCCAACACGCGTTCGCATTCACATGAAGAGCTCACCGGACGGCCAGCAGTGCTGGATGTTCATCAAGCGCTTGTGACGGCTCGCACAACGGCCGAGTGACCTGGATCAGACGATGAACCACATCATGTTCTTTCCTGCCTTTGATCAACTTGCCGCCCTGTCGGCAGGTGCGATCATGGCGTCGCGAGCCGACGAGGAAAGCGATGTGGGCGTCAGCGTCGGTCATGCCCAATGCAATCTGACATCGGTGACCCGCACAGGTTCTTCACCTCTGGTTTTCCAGGGCAGACTGCTGATCGACGAAGCGTTCGGAGATCACGAGCTGAAGCTCTTTGAGGCTACGGATGATGACTTTGTCTGCCTGTTTGGCATGACATCGCTGTCTGATGTCCCTTCGCTTCGGGTCATTGGTGCCGGATCGGCGGACGAGGTCAAGCTAGCCATGAGCACGCTCGATCCACTCAAGATGATCGACGCCAACATGCCGCCAGGCCTGTCTGCGCGTGAAAATCTGCAGGCCATCCAAGAACGTCTGAGGGCGGCCCGTGCGGCCCTGACAAGTTTAGGTTGTATTCTGAATGTTGATGTCAGCGACGCAATAGCGCGTCTTGCTGCACTCTGTGATGGAGAACAAACGTGGCTGCAGTGAGCATTCATGCCCGCACAAGCTATGACAACGTCGAGGAATTCGGCGCTGTGGACACGCGGATGGACCAGATGGGCCTCGATGCCCAGGTCATGACCCTGAAACGGTCCGGAGAGCGCCCTGTGCGTTTCCGTGGTTTCGAGGTCTGCTGTGCGTCAAGCCATCGTTCCGGGCCGCCCTTCTGGTATGAAATCAACGTGTTCCGGACAACAGATGACCGGTTCTTCGCTGATGTTCGCCTTTACCAGAAGTCTGATGCCTTCAAGGAACGTTTCACGGTCTTTGAAGCATCGAGTTTCGAGATGGCGATCGACGCCTTGCGCGGCTACGATCCCGTGCGGGATATCCAAGTCGATACCTTCTTCGACGGTGATGTCGCGCCTGTCGAGATCGCGCTTGAAGCTGCCCGGCTGCGCCTCAGGATGGAAGAAGCCAAGTCGCAGTACAATGACCTGATCGGCGATGTCCTGAGCCAGATCGAAAATCGCTGACAGCCCCACGGGCAGTCAGACCATGCCTGAATCGTGGCATTATCCGACATGATTCGTCGTCACTCTCTCTTCCGCGTGGTTGCCAGCCTGGTTGCGAACGAGCTTTCGGTCCTGCGCGGGCGTCCAGTGGACATTTCCGCCCAGTTGACCTGGACAGAAGACACGCGCCTCGACGACGCGCCTTCGTCACACGGTTCCCTGTCATTCGACAGCCTGGCCCGCCTCGATGTATCGGGCCGCCTGAACAACTTTTTCCACATGCATGAAACCGGCGTCGAAGATTATCTCCTGACGCAGAAGACGCTCGGCGGTCTTGTGGATGTTGTCACAGCCGCCATGAAGCTCGGTTTCGCGCGGATGACCTTCCAGACGTCAGGATCGACAGGTCAACCCAAGCCCTGCATGCACGAAACAGCCTCGCTGATGCAGGAAACCCTGCATCTGGCGTCGATGTTTAGCGGAGCCAAACGCGTCATTGCGCTCGTTCCGCCTCATCACATCTACGGCTTCCTGTTCACGGTGTTGCTGCCGGAGGAGCTTGGCATTGACGTTGAGGATGCCCGCCTGTGGCCGCCATCGCGCATGGCACGAGAGCTGGGGAAGGGAGATGTCGTGATCGCCACACCGCACATGTGGCGCTATCTGGCGGCGTCGGTGCCTTCACTGGCACAAGGCGTCACCGGCGTCACATCGACCGCGCCGATGCCCGATGTGCTCAAAACCGATCTTTCACGGTGCGGATTGACGGACCTGATCGAGATCTATGGCTCCTCCGAAACCGCTGGAATTGGCTCCCGAAGCCTGGCTGAAACCGCATTTTCGCTGTTCCCCTACTGGCAACGCGACATGGACAACCTGGTCCGCATCAGGGCGGACGGCCTTTCGGCAGAACCGGTTCGTGTGATGGACAAGCTTGTCTGGTCTGATGCCAACCATTTCATTCCCTCAGGCCGCACTGACGGGGCCGTGCAGGTTGGTGGCATCAATGTTTTCCCGGACCGTGTCGCCGCCATCATCCGGCAACACGAGCGAGTTGCTGATTGCACGGTTCGCATCACCCATCTGGGCGGAGACATGGCACGCGCAAGGCTCAAGGTATTCGTCGTGCCGCTCGCCACATCGGGAGAGACAGATGTGACGGATGACGGTCTTGCGCGGGAACTCGAGCAGTATGCCGACGCTCACCTTGCGCCACTCGAACGACCGGCGATGTGGCAGTTCGGCGAGAGACTGCCGCGCAATGCCATGGGCAAGCTTGTTGACTGGTGATCTCGGGACTGGCGGGTTCCGGACTGGCGAGCCTTGATTCAGGCCACAATGCCCAGCTCGAACAGCAATTCGCCGACAAGGTAACGGTACTCGCGGCGTGCTTCCTCCATGGCCTGACGCATGCGGATCGCACCAAGTGCAGCCACGACCAGCGGAACATCTCCACCTGCGCTCTCGATGTTCACAACCGCATTATCGGCCGGATCATGACTTTCCAGCCATGCGGACATGGCAGAAACATCGTCGAACACCTGCGCGCGGAACGCATCCTTCTGTTCAGCGGCCTTGAGGAACAGCTTGACCTCTGCAACAAAACCACCCGCATCCTTGCGATAGATGTTGATCTCGTACCACATCGTGGTGCCGGGGCAGTGACTGTTGGCTTCGGCAATCAGAACGCCGTCGAAAGCCAGAGGCCGCATGCCGCTGCGCTTCAGCAGTTTATGGCGCGGACCGAAGGCCTTGTTCAGTTCATCGCGCATGGCCTGAACCGGCGCGCCGGCATGGGCAGCACCGGCATGGGCAGGCCTTGCATTGGCAGGCTTGGCGCGTTGCAGATCCCCGGAGGCTGCATGTGGCATCGCGGCATTGGCGATCTTGTCCATGATGGCAGTATCCACACGTTGTGATGAACGGGCCTTACGCTTGCCGCCAGCTTTGATTTTCTCGTCAGCATTGAGTTTGTCGGCCGTGATCTTGATGGCGGTGTCGATATCACGGCTTGCGCGGACGAGAGAGCGCTTCAAATCTGCTTTTGTCATCGTGACGATCCATGCACACACGGGGATTGGGTGTTTCTCTTGACGTAAACTAGCGGAAAACCACTACGCGGACGTTAAAGCTCAAATGAGTCGCCGGATTAACCATTTGCTAACCATAAGTGCGCAGATGTCGATAACGGAGCACGTCATGATTCAGGCCGCCGTCTCACCCGTGGACCGCACAACTCGACCCGGCAACGCACGCACGTGCATTGTGGTTGAGCGCACACTCGGGCTTCCCGATTTCGCCGATATTTGTGAGGGACGCGCCGAGTTCGTGCTTGATCCGGCAGCCCTTCCGCGCCTCGAACAGGCCCGCGCGCGGCTCAAGACCTGCATTGATCACAACGCCGTTGTCTATGGCATCACGACAGGGTTCGGACCGCTGGCCAATCGCGAGATCAGTGCAGCTTCTGTTGTGACCCTCCAGCGAAACCTGATCTATCACCTCGCGACCGGCGTCGGCGATCCGCACCCGTGGGCAGAGGCGCGCGGCATCATCCTGGCAAGGCTGATGTCAAACCTTCAGGGCTGGTCAGGCGCTTCACAGGCCATGATCAACACGATGATTGCCGTGTTGAACTCTGATCTCGCGCCGATCATTCCCGAAAAAGGCACGGTCGGTGCCAGCGGCGATCTGACGCCCTGTGCCCATATGGCCCTGGCCCTGATGGGAGAAGGCGAGTTCATGACCTCATCTGGCCAGGTTCTTGCTGCCCCGATGGCGCTGGCTAAGCTCGGGCTTTCACCGCACCGTCTTGATGACCGCGACGGACTTGCGCTTGTCAATGGCACCTCCGCCATGACTGCCGTTGCGGCACTGACATCCCACCATACGGCCCGCGCTCTCGACTGGGCCTTTGCCCTGACCGGGTTGCATGCCGAGGTGATGCGCGGCCATGCCGAAGCCTGGTCGCCTGCCTTTGGCGAAGCACGCCCGCACAAGGGCCAGAAACAGGCGCTTGCGCGGCTGAATGGACGCATTGCGGGCAGTGGTTGGGTCGATGAAAGGCATGCCGCGAACCGGCGTGCCGACACATCCGGCCAGATCATCACGCAGGTGCTACCCCTGCAGGATCCCTACACCATCCGCTGTGCCCCGCAGGTGCTTGGCGCGATCCTCGATGTGCTGGCTTTCCATGACCAGATCGTCGAGACCGAACTCAATGCTGCGACCGACAATCCGATCTTTACAGAGGATGCACCCCATGCGCTGCATGGCGGCAACTTCTATGGCCAGCATGTCGCCTTCGCCAGCGATGCCCTGGCACCTGCACTGGTGAAGCTCGCCATTCTGGCTGAACGGCAGATCGCACGGGTCACGGACGAGGCGCTGAACCACGGACTTGCCGCCTTCCTGCAGCCGCGCCAGACTGGTCTCCAGAGCGGGTTCATGGGCGCGCAGGTCACAGCATCAGCCTTGCTCGCAGAGCTGCGCACAGGCCTGATCCCGGCCTCTGTCCAGTCCGTGCCGACCAATGGCAACAATCAGGATGTGGTCAGCATGGGCACGATCGCCGCGCGCAAGACCCGCAATCTGTTTGCTGACCTCAATCGCATCCTTGCCATTCAGGCCCTTGTGCTGGCGCAAGGCGCCGAGCTGCGCGCGCTTCAGCTGGATACGCCTCTCTCGCTGGCAGGCATGGCCATGGTTGCGCAGGTCAGGGCCGTGTCGGATGCGGTTGTCGATGACCGGCCGTTGTCACGTGACATCGAGCGGATGGCAAAAGTGATCGCCAGCCAGCCCCCGGCATGACACATCATGAGGCTGTCCTGATGACGTTGTCTTGACTGCGGCGTCTTGGCCGCGTTGTCTTGGCTGCGTTGTCTTGGCTGCGTTAACACTGTCTTAACCTTCTGCTTCCTCTCCAGTGTCAGACCCCGCATGGTCAGGGAATGGATGAGCGCAACGTCTTTGACGAGGACACCGTAGCCGCGGCAGAAGCTGCAGGACTGGCCGCTGCGCAGTATTGCCGGATCGATCCTGCCTTCTACATCGAACGCAGCGCCATGGCCGGTGTGCAATTTGTGCTGACCGACCATCATGGTTTCGGCACCTGCTTCCTGGACGCAGACATGGTGGAGGCCAGCTTTCTGGGGGCCTGGATGCAGGCATCCACAGGCGCCGTGCAGGATGTCGAGGCATTGCTGATCAAACGCGGCCTGATCCGCATCTGATTGAACAGGCTTCATCGTCTGCAATCGAGATATTGCGGCTTTAGCATCACATTAAGAATTTTGCGGCAAATACAAGGCACAGACACGCTTTCCTCCGGGCTCCGATTCTCAAGTCCCTGGCGACCCCCGTTTTTGTCCTGGCGGGAAACTGTCTTGTCGGCTGCAACATCCGTTGTTGGCCGATACCCCAGACTTGCCCGCACTCCAAAGAGGGACCAGGATCATGGCCATCGAAAAATCCATCGCATCGTCCAGCATTGCCGAAGTTGTTGACCGCGTCCTCGACAAGGGCGTCGTGATCGACGCGTTCGTTCGTGTTGCACTCGTCGGCATTGAACTGCTCGCCGTCGAAGCCCGCATCGTCATCGCGTCGGTCGAGACCTGGCTGAAGTATGCCGAAGCTGTCGGCCTTGTGTCATCACAGCCACAGACTGCCTGATCACAACGATCACACGATGCCGAGTTTGCGCGGGCCGGTTCATCCGGTCCGCGTCTTGATTCAAGATCACCCCGGAGGCAGTCATGAACCGTGATCACGAAAGCTATCGTTCCCGTGTTCAGGACATCCGCTCCGAGGCAAGATCTCTGATCGAACGGCTGCGGTCCGAGCGCCTGGCGAAAAGCCGGTTTGCACCAAAAGCCGAAGCGCCTGCCAGCTTGCCGGTGCCCACCAAAGCCGAGATCGAAGCCTGGACAGGCGGCTCATCAGCCTCTCTTGTATCGGTGCCCGAAGTGTTGTCGGCAGCGGCGGTTCCAGCGGTTGCGGTTCAACGTCCTGCACTGGCTCTTAAGGCGAAAGCCTCTCGATCCGGAATAGCCACTGACAAGGCAGCCGTTTCAATGATGTCGGCACGCAAGATTGCCGCTCATTCCATGCCGCCATCTGCCATGCCGCCATCTGCCGCCCCGGCAGTTGCCCCTCCAACACCTCTGGCAGAGCCTGCGCCGGACAGCATCAAGATCAAGGCGCCCGCCAAGGCGAAGCCCGCCAGAGCCGGTCAGGCCAAGGCCCTGACAGAACGCAAGGCGGTATCCGTAGGGGTTCAAGTTTCAGCAGATCCAGCTTCAGCGTTACAATCATCTTCTGCAACCTCCGCTCCCGTCGAAATGCCGGTCGTGACCCTGCCGGTTACTGCCAAGGCAAAAACCAAAAAAACTGCCAAGAGCGCTGTTGCTGCTGAAAAGCCGCCAGCCGTGATGGCATCAATGCCGCCAGTCCCGCCAGGCAAGGCCGCTGCACCCGGCAGAGGCGGGCACAAGAAACCCGGTCTGGTTGCAGCCGTGCCGCACGCGAACAAGCCAGAGACCACGACCGCTGAACCGATGCCTCCGAAGCCGGTTCCAAGTGTCCCGCACATGACGGACAAGCCTGCCAGGGCAGCTGTCAAGACATCCTCCAAACGGGAGTCCGTACATCCTGAAAAACCGGGCCACAGCGCGGCAGCTCCATCTGTCTCGCTGCTGCCCGGCATCGGGCCGGGTCTTGTCTGGCGACTTGAGCAGTCAGGCTACAGGACGCTCGAAGATGTGGCGAATGCGCGGACGGAAGACCTCGCCGCCAAACTGGGTGCCGTCGGCAAATTGGTCAAGCTTGATCGCTGGATCGATTTTGCGAAACAGGCCATCGCGGCCTGAACGCCAGCTGCCATCTCTCTATCTCTGTCAGGACCATGAGGCAGCGTCAGCTGTGTTTTGTGTCCGGCCTGCAAGTGAGACACAGGTTTGCAAAAGCATGGCTTGGATCATGCGGCTTTGAGATCGCGCACCAGTCCGGCAATGGCTCTCTCCACATCATCAGCCTTGCCGGAAAGCCCCATTGCCAGCACGTTGAGATCCTGAGATTTTTCGGACGTGTCAAGCGACTGGCCCGTGATGTTCTTCAGCAGGTCGGACACCGCTTTTGTGTCGGCTGCCGTTTCCTCGATGTTGAAATTGATCGATGAGGTCATGACTGACTGCTGTTCGGTCGCTGCCGCAATCATGGAGGAGGTATGCTTGATGGAGTTGATTTCGTTCGTGACACTGACGACGAGACCCACCACATCGGCAAGGGCTTTCTGGATGGCCTGAATTTGCCCTGCGATCTCGTGGGTCGCTGACGACGTCTGGTTGGCCAGAGCCTTCACTTCGTTGGCCACGACGGCAAATCCGCGGCCGGCAGCACCTGCGCGCGCCGCTTCGATGGTGGCGTTGAGGGCCAGAAGGTTTGTCTTGCGGGCAATGCCGTCAATCAGACCGCCAATGTCGCCGATCTTCGCGACCGCGTGTTCAAGAACACCAATCCCCGCCTCGACCTTTCCGGTGGTGAGCCGCAACTGGTCCGCAACAAGGGCTGCAGACAAGGATTGCTCGGCGATCTCCTGGGTGCTCATCGCCAGCTCGGCGATCGACGATGCGACCATCCCGACATTGGTCGTCAAGCCGTCAAGCCGCTCGGATGTGGCAACCATATGAATCTGCGTGTCCTGCGCGTTGGCTGTCACCACATCGACCGTCGCCAGCATGTCCTGGCATGCGATGTTCATGTCGATCACGATTGTATCGACGTGAAGCCCGATCTGCATGGCCACCGAGTTGAAAATCTGTGACCGCTGCTCTGAAAGCGCCTGCTCCAGATGCGTGGTGGCAACAGTGCCTTCGCCCAATCCAGGCTCACTCGTCGCAGTCCGAACAGTATCAGCATCCGCAGGATGCGCTGGAACATCTTCAAGCGCCGCAGCATCGATTGCGGCAGACACCTTGGACAATGACCCGGCCGGACGTTTTGAGGCGTCCGCCTCTGGCCTCAACCAGGCCCGCTTTATCCAGGAAATCATGGTTTCACCAATAAACAGGAGACCGGTTTGCTCATGAACATTCATGTGAATGTCCAGATGTGCACCTCTCCTACCTTGGGATACGAAACAATGGTTAATCCTGCGTTGCGACATTGATTGCGTCATGCACACAGAAGATGACCTCTGGTGATTTTGGCACCATTCATGCGCATGATTATTGCTATGCTGTTCAAGATCGATGCACTTCGTGCGAATTACAGTTTCTATTGAAACTTTTTATTGCATTTCAACACTGCACCGCTCCAGTTCGGGCCCAAAGGGCACAAACCTTGCGCATGTATCGCGATCTGTCCGGATGATCTTGCCAGTCAAGCCAAGTCCTGATCCAGCAGCAAGACCGGCCGGCTGAGATTCTGATAAGGCAGACCTCGATCCGGCCAGGAGCGGCTGCAGGCAGGCTGTTGACAGCCTGTTGACAAGGTGTGGATCAACCGCCGAAGAGGCGCTCCAGAAAGCCTCGTTCTGTTGGTTCCGTCATCACGCGCTCGGTGTTGACCACGGGGGCGCGGGGAACCGGGCGCGCGATGGGTGCGGCACCGGCAACAGGAGTGCCGGGCTGCAAAGCTTCCGGTGAAGAGCGCCACAATCCGCCTGGCAGGGCGAGAGGCTGGCTTCCCTGAAGCGCGGCACGCATGAATTTGCCCCAGATTTCGGAGGGCAGGCCGCCGCCGGAGACGCGCTTCATGGGGCTGTTGTCGTCGTTGCCCAGCCAGACACTCGCGACAAGGCGGCTGGTGTAGCCCACGAACCACGCGTCGCGGAAATCCTGCGTCGTGCCCGTCTTGCCAGCGGCTTCCCAGCCCGGCACATCAGCCTTGCGGCCCGTGCCTGTGAGCAGCGTCTCGCGCATCATGCCGTTCATCATCGGCAGCGTGGCCTTGTCGACCACCGGACCGATGCCGGAGCCTTGCCGCTTGAAGATCACCTTGCCATTGGCGGTCTTGACCTCGCGGATCACGTAAGGCGTGACACCTTGCCCGCCATTGGCGAACGCGGCAAAGGCAGCGGTCAGTTCCAGCGGCGTGACCTCGGATGTTCCGAGCGCCAGCGACGCATTGGCCTGCAGCGGCGAAGCAACACCAAGACGCTGTGCGACACGAACCACGGCCCGCGGCGAGACCTCCTGCGCGAGCTTGGCCGCCACCGTGTTGAGCGACAGCGACAAGGCCGTCTGCAATGACACGGGGCCACGGAAGTCACGCGAATAATTCTCAGGCGACCAGCCCTTGATGGTGACGGCACTGTCGTCACGGATCGTGTCCGGCGTCAGGCCCGCTTCCAGCGCTGCAAGATAGACAAACGGCTTGAAGGATGAACCCGGCTGGCGGCGCGCGGCGGTGGCGCGGTTGAACTGGCTGCGGGCATAGCTGCGCCCGCCGACAAGCGCCTGAATCGAACCATCCGGTGCCATGGCGACGATCGCGCCTTGGCTGACACCCTGCTATGCACCCTCTCGGTTCAGCGCGTCGACCAGCGCTGCTTCGGCAAGGGCCTGCATGCGCGGATCGATCGAGGTCAGCACGGTGATGTCGCCCTCGACCGTGCCGATGAAATCATCCAGCACGTCCATCACATAATCCGCAGCATAGGCGATGGTGTTCGCACCTTCGCGTTCGACAGCTTCGGCTGGCTGGACAAGCGCGGTCTTGGCCGAGGCATCGGTGATGAAGCCCTGCTCGACCATGGCCGCGATCACCATCTGGGCCCGGCGCTCGGCAGCTTCGGGATTGCGGTTGGGGGCAAGCCGGGAGGGGGCCTGCACAAGCCCGGCGAGCATCGCCGCCTCGGCCACCGTCACGGCGCGGGCGGACTTGCCGAAGTAGCGCTGGGATGCGGCCTCGACGCCATAAGCGCCAGAGCCGAAATAGACACGGTTGAGGTACAGTTCGAGGATTTGGTCCTTGCTGTAGGTCCGCTCAAGCCAGACCGAGAGAATGGCCTCCTGGATCTTGCGCGAGAAGGTCCGGTCCTGTGTCAGAAACAGGTTCTTGGCGAGTTGCTGGGTCAGGGTCGACCCGCCCTGGCTGACACCGCGCGTGGTGATGTTGCGCACCATGGCGCGCGTGATACCGATCGGATCGAGGCCGAAATGGCTGTAAAAACGACGGTCCTCGATCGCAACGAAGGCGCGCGGCAGATGAAGCGGCAACTCCCTGATGTTGACACTGCGCCCGCCGGTCTCGCCGCGATTGGCGATCAGTACGCCGTCAGCCGCCAGAACAGCGATGTTGGGCGGGCGTTTCGGCACCGTGAGCTGGTCAATCGGCGGCAGTTGCGCAGCATGATAGGCGATGACACCGCCAAGACCCATCGCGCCCCACAGGCCGAGCACGACAGACCAATAAATCATGCGGCCCATGAAGGAACGGCGCGGCTTGCGGCGCCTGCCTCGCGGAGCCGGAGCGTCAGGCTCACCACGGCGTGAGCCAGAGGCAGAGCCGCGATTTTTGCCTGCTTTTCCATCGCTCCTGCGGCCCGGAGCCGCGCGATCATCGGCATACAGGCGCATGTCGTCGCGCTGCTCGCCGCGCGTTGAGGCTCTGTCACCGAAGGTCGGTTCGCGCCGTGATCCGTCGCGGTCAGCCATGCGCTGGTTCATCTCGCTGTTCGGGTGGGCCAACACCAGCCGACAACAAGCCGGCAGGCTCACCCCTGTCAACGACAGTGAAACATGGCGCTTTTAAGGGGGGGTTAACCCGCTAGCCGCTCCCGCGAATTCACATGAGCCGAACGCATCAGACCCCTGCACTGGCACTGATCCACTTGTGCAGGTCGCTCTTGGGCGAAGCGCCAGCCTTCTGGGCGACGAGCTTGCCGCCCTTGAACATCATCAGGGTTGGAATCGAGCGAATGCCGAACTTCGCCGAAACCGCCGGGTTCTCGTCGACATTGAGCTTCACGATCTTGACCTTGCCGGCCATCTCCGTGGCGATCTCCTCGAGCGCTGGCGCGATCATGCGGCAGGGGCCGCACCATTCGGCCCAGAAATCCACCACGACCGGTTCGGCTGCGTTCAGCACATCGGCGTCGAAGCTGGCATCGGTGACCTTGTTGGCGGCGCTCATGGACTTCTCGCACTTCACTGTTGCTGCCGCGACCATCCGCGGACAATGTTGGCCAGAACCTATGAATGCCGGAGGCATGGGTCAAGGCCAGGCGCGCCGAACGGGCCACACGTCACCGCTCTGTGATGAACGTCTGGACCGGGGCCTGCAGGCCCGATGCGGCCAGGACCATGCCGAATGCAGCCTCAAGCTGACCCGAACCGATCTCCATCACCGCAGGCCCGGCCGTGTAGATCACCAGCGCACGCACGGCACGTCCAGGATACAAATCCGTGAGCAAGGCGCGATAGCTCGCCACCTGCGCCAGGGTGGCTGCGCCGATCATGTCGGCATCAGCAGGCGGAAACAGGCTTGTCTTGAAGTCAGCCAGAACCACCTCGTGCGGTTGCACCACAAGCCGGTCGATCCGGCCCGACACACGGCGCTCTGCACCACCGATGCTGATCGTGCCGCCGATCTCCACCTCTGCCAGAGAGCCTTCGCCGAACAGAACCGCCAGTTTCACATCCTCCATCACGGCAATGGTCTGGTCGATCATGTCAGCCTGCTGACCGTGCGCCGCAAAGGACGCATGCCGTGCGGCAAGGCGCTGCGCCACGGCGCGCCGCATGCCGCGCTGCACGCCCGGCAACCATTGCAGCAGGAGATGCACGAAACGGCCGCGCGCAGCCGCGTTGGCATGACCACCACCAGATGACCCGGCGCGGGTCTGGATATCAGACGAGCGGTCCGCCTGGTCGGCGGCCTGCAGCAGGCTGGCGGGCGCGAGCGGTGGCAGCGGCACCTGCTCATGCGGCAAGGCCTCATGCACCCATGGCGGCAAGGCTGGCAGGATCGCTGCAGGATCTGCTGGCTGGATCGCAGCGGCATTCACTGCCGGTGTGGCCGAAACCGTCTCGGGCGCCGGAGCCTGCGGCGTGACCTTGAACCGACGCAGGCCAAGGCCGCTCACCAGCCCGCTCGCCAGCCCGCTCGCGATCCCGTCCAGATGCACAAGGCCGGTGGTGGTGCCCATCAGGCCTGTCTCGATCAGGCCATACCATGATGTTGCGAGTGCCTTCTCCCGCGCGGGTTTCACGCCGCAGACGATCAGGCGGTTCTCGGCCCGCGTCATCGCCACATACAGCAGGCGATGGTGTTCCTCGATGGCCTTTTCGCGAACAAGGCCGCGCGCGCTGGCCGCAGCGGCGCTGTCATCGTTGGCGCGAGGCGACCACACCGTCACCGTGTCCCGCCCATTCGTGCCGATCTGGCCTTTTGCAGGGATGTCGATCAGCGGGCTGATCTTCTGGCCGCCGGGTTCGGCTCCGATGTCGGCGATGAAGACCGTCCTGGCTTCGAGGCCTTTTGCGCCATGAACCGTCATCACGCGCACTTCGCCGGAGGCCGTCGCCAGGTCACGCTTCACGTCATCCGAGCTGGCTTCGACCGCCATCAGGAAGCGCAGCAGCGAGGGGCCATCGCGTTGTTCATGTTCCAGCGCACGCACGAGAAAGGCGTCGATCGCATCCGCGGCTTCCGCACCTAGCCTGGCCAGCATGGCCTTGCGGCCTCCCATCACCGACAGGACGGTCGAGAAAAATGTGAAAGGCCCCTGGCTCAGGGCGAGTTGCTCGATGGCCGCCAGCTTGCGGTGCGCCTCCCTGTCGTTGTCGTCTTCCGACGCGGCAAGCGCGGACCTCAAGGACCCGGTCCGTGCCGGCGCAAGGCGCAGCAGGTCATCGTCATCGAGGCCGAACAAGGGCGACTTGAGCACCACGGCCACCATGAGGTCATCGTCAGGCAGGAGCGCGGCGCGGGCGAGCGCCACCATGTCCTCGATGGCGATGTGCTCGGACAATCTCATCCTGTCCATGCCCGCGACCGGCACCTCTTCGTCCTTGAGGGCACGGACGATGGCCGCGAACGCCGCATTGCGCTTCGGCAGCAGGATCAGCACGTCGCCTGCGCTGAAGGGCTGGCCAAGGTCATCGCGTCCCGCCTGGAGCCAGCCTTTGAGTGTCCTGGCAATGGTGCGGGCCAGCCGCTGCGCCGGGGCTTCCCTGTCGGGCGAATCAAGCGGCCTTAGCCAGACCACCTCCTGATCGGCCTGCTCGGGCTCGACCAGATCCCACAGATCCACCGCGCCGCTCTCGTTGCCGCGCACGGTTTCATGCACCGTCGATGTTTCGGATGGATCGGATGACAGGCCCTTGAAGGCCACGGGATTGGCAAAGACCGCATCCACAGCCTCGATCACATCACGGGTCGACCGGAACGAGACCGTCAGCCTGACATCGGCGAACGGCTCACCCTTGTCGTGGAAGCGGCGGCCCAGATCAAAGCGCTGCTTGCCGAATTCTTCCGGCGCCGCACCCTGGAAGCCGTAGATCGACTGTTTCTCGTCGCCCACGGCAAAGATGGTGCGCGCCAGCCTGGCATCACGCTGGCCTTCGCCCGACAGGAACTCTGAGGTCAATGTATTGAGGATGGCCCATTGATCGCGGCTGGTGTCCTGCGCCTCGTCGACCAGAAGGTGATCGAGGCCCGCATCGAGCTTGTAGATCAGCCACGCGGCATCCACGCTTTCGAACAGCTCGCGGGTGCGCTGGATCAGGTCGCCGTAGTCCAGCACGGCCATGCGCCGCTTGGCGGCGCTGTAATCCGCCAGGATCAGGCGGGCCACGGTGAACAACGCCAGGCTCCGCTCGAAGGTCATCAAGGCCTTCAGGCGGTCATTGTAGCCCTGAAAAGCCGTGAAAGCCGCTTCAAGGCGCGCCTCAAGGCTCGGGACAGCCTTCAGGACAGGTTTTGTGACGAAGCCTTGGCGCGGCTTTGCATCCTTGGTGAGGAACACGCCTTGCCAGAGGTCGAGGCGCAAGCTGTCATCGGCCAGACGGTAGGCCTGGTGCCATGGTTGCCATTTGCGCTTCTCAGGGTCGGACCCATGCGCCAGCACTGCTGCGGCCAGATCAGCGAAATCGAGGGCTGCGACGATGGCCGCAAGCCCTTCCCGTTCGATCTGTCCGCGTGTCCATGACGGATCGACCTCAAGGGCCGCAGCCAGATCATCGCTGATCGCCTGCTTTGACCTGACGATGCCGCCCTCGTCCGTCAGGAACCGTGCGGACCCAAGGGCCTTGTCGATCAGGCCTCGAAAACGCTGGTCATCGATTGCGCTGGCGACCAGGTCCAGCGACGTCCTCAGCGCTGCATCCTCATGGCTTGCAAGACCAAGCGTGCGTGCGATGGCTGCCTCGATGGCAGCAGCCTTGTCGGTCTCGCTGATCACCTGAAAGTGCGCAGGAATGCGCGCTTCGAAAGGCGCCGTCTGCAGGACGCGGGTGCAGAACGCATGGATGGTCTGCAGCTTCAATCCGCCCGGCGTCTCCAGCGCCTCGGCAAACAGGCGCCGTGCCCGTGTGCGCTCGGCGGTTGACGGTGCCTGCCCCAGCACCTCAACCAGTTTCTCGTCCAGCGTGGCATCATCCAGCGGGACCCAGGAGGCCAGAATGTCGAACAGCCGATTGGCCATGTTGGCAGCGGCGGCAGTGGTGTAGGTCAGGCACAGGATGCGGGCCGGATCGATGCCGGCCAGCATCAGACGCAGCACACGCCTGACCAGCACGGTCGTCTTGCCCGAACCGGCATTGGCCGACACCCAGGCGCTCGCAGCCGGTCGTGACGCATCCGCCTGCAACTGCAAGGTCCGGGCAGGGGCGGCAGGCTTGCTGGCGCTGGACGGCTTGCTCATGATGACTGGCTCACGGGCTGTCCTCATCGGCGCCATCGCCAGACGATGACCATTCCTTGACGCGCGCCAGATGGTCATAATCGCCGGCGAAGCGCATGAACTGCGGCGCAAACCGCGACACGAAGGCGCGCTCGCCGCTGCGAAAACCGGCCACCATGGACGTGAAACCGTCAAGGCATGCGGCGGACAGACGTTCAAGGTCTGCAGGCTCGGCAACGTCGCTCGTCTTCAAGGCCTCCGCGTCGGCTTTCAGCGCGACATGGCATGCGCTGCTGATGGCGGCAGGACCGAAGCTGACGATCTTGCTGGCCCCGTTCTTGGCTCCATTCTTGGCAACGAACGGCGCGGCCGAACCCATCGCCGCCTCCAGCAGGAGCTGCGGCGCAAGCCCGGTCTTGATCTGGGGCCCGGATGGCGGCGAACCTGTCTTGAAATCGAGGATGGCGAGCGTGCCGTCGAGGCGTTCCTCGATCCGGTCAGCGCGGGCGCTCAGGCTGACCTCCGCACCATCGGGCAGGCGCAGCGGCAACCTGATGCGCATCTCCGTGCCGATGCGGCGGATGGCTCCGCGCCTTGCCTGCTCCCATGCCACGATGGCTGGGATCAGCTCGACGAACCGCGGCCACCAGAAGCCCTGGACATCCGGCTCCTCGATGACATCCGCGAACACCGCCTCGCCGATGGTCCTCAAGGCGCGTGCGCAGTCGTCCGGCAAGGCCGCTGGCCACAGCCGCGCAAACCTGTCCATGACATCGTGCAGCAATGTGCCCCGGTCGGCAGCCCCCAGCACAACCTGCAAGGGTTCGAGCGGCTGCAGGTCGAGGATGCGTCTGGCAAAGACCGCATAAGGATCCCTCATCAACGTTTCAGCTTCGGTGACGCTGAAGGTCGATGGCTGGAGGGATGCGTCAGGCTTCGGGCGCGGGCGTCTGACAATGACCTCTTCGGCCGGGCGGTCAAGCGCGCGGGCCAGCGCGACATAGCTTTCGCCCTGGCGCAGCGCATCCTGCCAAGCGGCCTGAGGCGCAACCGCTTTGAGCCGTTGCCAGAACCGCGATGGCAAGGTCTGGATGCCTGCCAGCTTCACCGACCTGCTCAGGATGACCTCAGCAGCACAAAATCCCTGGATGAAGTCATGCGCGCTCTGCCCGATGCGCCGTTCAGGGGACGAAAGGCCGATCTCCGCCCGCATCGCGCGGTTCAGGAACGGATCGGTCGTGGTCTGCGGCGGCCAGACGGCCTCGTTCAAGCCCCCCAGGATCATCAGATCAGCAGGCATCAGACGCGCTTCGAGCAGGCCCAGCAGCATGACGCGGGGATGTTCGCGACGCCTCATGCGCACCACCCGGTCAGCCATGGCTGTCCGGCAGATCTGGGCGAGATCGTCGGCTGTGCCCTCCGTGCCCAGACAGGCAGCTTCCAGATCGCCGAGAAGGGCCTGCAGCGCTTCTCCGTCGCTGCCCAGAAAGAGGCCGGATGTCCCGTCCAGGCCGCATGTCAGCCTCTCAAGGGCCAGACGAAGGCAGGACACGGCCTTGCCAAGGTCAAAGCGGCCTTCCATCGGCAGTGACAGCGGCGAAAGGGCATCGGCCAGACGCCCGACGAGATCTCCGGCAGCCTGGGTTGCGGCCACATCGAGACGCTGTCGGCAGCGTGGAGCGTGACGGTCGGCTATCCGCTCCGGCATGGCGGCAGTTGCCGCTTTCAGTCCCGCCATCCCGGGTTCGGTCCGCACGCCCCTCAAGGCACCGATGTCGAGCGCCTGACGGGCATGGGCCAGCGCGACCTGATCGAGACCAAGGCGGATGGCTGGCTGATGGAGAAGCTCAAGCACCGTTTCAGGACTTGCCTCCCTCACCACCACCTCAAGCAGGGCCGACAGCGCATGACCGGCCTGTGTCCGGTGAAGCGGCTGGCCAGCGGAATCGTCCATGATGATGCCCCAGCGCCCCAATTCAAGCGCCACGCGTTCGGCAAGACCCCTGTCCGGTGTCACCAGCGCGACCGTCCGGCCAGGGTCATGCAACGCATGCTTGATCGCTAGTGCGACAGCCAGCCCTTCGAGCCGCTCATCGGGCGCTTCGAGAATCCGGACGCCTGCCATCGCCCGTTCGGTCGCGGCCACAGGAACCCGCTGCGGCAAGGTCTGCCACGCTTCGCTGGTGTCTGCCGCCCTCAGCGCTTCATGCGCGAGCCTGCGCCGCGCGGCCTGCACGGCTGTGCGGAACGTGTCTGTTCCGGCCTCCAGCGGACGCACATCGGCGCGGGCCGCCATCATCACCTGCATCAGCTTCAGCAACTGGGCCTGCGGGTGCGAGGCCAGCCTGTCAGGAGCGTGCATCGCCGATGCCGACAGGGCGCTCCAGTCGGCATCGCTCATCTCCAGATCGAGATCAGGCAGCACCACGGCGCCGCGTCCGAGCCGGCTGACGGTCGCAATCAACCTTGCTGTCGCGGGCATCGAGCCTGTCGAACCCGCCACCAGCACAGGTCCGCCAGCGACGCCCGCCTGCAGCACGGACGCCTGCGTGTCGAGCAACCGGTTGCGCCAGGTGACAGGATCGACCTCACCGCGTTCCGCCAGAATGGCAGGCCAGTGCTCGCCAAGGATGGCCAGAAACCGGGCCGTGAGTTGCCACAGTTCGTCGAAGCGGGCGGCATCCAGCGTCATGAGGCGGCTGTATGGCACATCCTCGGCCTGCATCGCGTCGAGGATGGCCGCGAGATCGCCGGCAAGATGGAAGGCGCTGCCAAGCGTGGACGCGGCGAGCGAGCCGGCCCTCGCTCCTTGCCCCACACCTTGCCCTGCAAGGTCCATGTCCCGCGCATGGCTCGCGCGCTCGATCTGCCGGGCCAAGAGCAACTGACGCGACAGGGCATTGATCGGCAGGGCATCAGCCGGCAGCGCAGGCATGTCCGGCATCAGGCTTGTCATGTCCAGCATTTCGGCTTCGCCCGGATCTCCCAGCGGCACCAGCCGCGGCAGGATCAGGGCCTTTGATCCGCTCAGGCGGAGCAGCGCCGCCGCCAGCCCGCGGGCAGCCCGCCGGGTCGGCAGATAGACCGTGAGCGTGGCGAGCGCTTCGGGCTGCGACGCATCAAGCCCCAGGCCCAGCCGATCACGCAGGATGGCCCCGGCCAGCGTTTCGAGAAAAGGCACGCCTGCAGGGATCGACAGGATATTCGGGCGCGCACGGGCACCCGCATGAGCCGTGCCGCCTGCTTGATCGCCCCTGTCCATCATCCATCAGGCCGGTTGTCTGGCGGCAAAGCGGGCCTCGGCCTGCCCGATCGCGTCAGGAGTGCCGACATGGAGCCACTCGCCGTTCATGACATGGCCAAACAGCCTGCCCTGCGCAATCAACCTGTCGAACAACAGGTTCAGCGACCAGCGGCCCTTCGGGGCATCCGCCAGCAATCCGGGCTTCAGGATGGCGACGCCCGCGTAGATGTGCGGCACGGTTTCACCGGGCCTGCGGCGCATCAGCGAGCCATCGGCTGCAAGATGGAAGTCACCTTCACCGTCATATCCCATGCTGCGGCTGGTTTGTGCCAGCATCAACAACATGTCCATGTGCGCGGGCTGCCATGCCTGGGCGAGGGACAAGAGATTCGAGTGGCCGTGCTCGGTCCACAGCGAGTCCGAATTGAGATGGAAGAAAGGCTGGCTGCCCAGCAGTGGCAGCGCCTTGGTCACGCCGCCACCCGTTTCGAGCAGCTCCGTCCTTTCATCCGAAATGACGATGCGCGGGCTGTGCCGACCCGCCACATGGCTTTCGATCAGGCCGGCCAGATGATGAACATTGACCACCGCATCCGTCACCCCGATCTCCGCCAGACGGTCCAAGGCATGGTCAAGCATGCTCTTGCCACCGATCACCACCAGCGGCTTGGGGAGCGTGTCCGTGATCGGGCGCATGCGCTGGCCGAGGCCTGCCGCGAGCACCATGGCATGTGTGGGCACGAAACCTGTCGTCATGACTTTTGTCTCTTGCCTGTAAAGGAATCAGGACCGCTGCGCGATTCTAGACCGAACGCATCATCTGGCCAGCCGAAAAGGATCAGGCCGTCGCGAACAGGCGCGGCAGATGCGTCTGGAACCAGGTTTTCAGCCCGGCCAGCTCGGGATGCTCGAGATCCCGGCGCAGATAGGCTTCGATGCGCGGCAGGTGTTTCAGGTAGGCCGGCTTGCCGTCGCGCTTGTCGAGGCGGGCGAAAATGCCAAGGATCTTGGTGTTTCGCTGCGCCCCCATGATGGCATAGGCGGCGGCGAAAGCTGCCAGATCGAAGGCAGGATCGGCAGAGCGGCGGCCCGCCGCATAGCGGGCCATCAGCCTGAGCTCCAGCGACGGGTCGATATCGACCCGGGCATCCTGCCCGGTGGAGACCACATCATAGGCCGGATGACCGATCACGGCATCCTGAAAGTCGATCAGGCCGATCCGCGCCGTGCCGCTGCGCTCAGGCAACCAGATCAGGTTTGGCGAATGGTAGTCGCGCAGAACCCAGGTCCGGGGGCCATTGACCAGGACATCGAACAACGGTGCCCAGAGCCGTGCAAAGTCCGCACGGGCCACTTGCGGCAGGGTGACACCCGCAATGTGAGGGACATACCAGTCGAGCAGCAGGTCGGTCTCGATTGTCATGGCGTCCAGATCATAGTCCGGCACGAGATGGTCGCGCCCCTCCGCAACCGGCAGGATGGTCGGCAAGGTCTGCGCATGGATGGCCGCCAGCACATCGATGGCGGCCTCATAGCGCTCCGGCACGGGGTGGCCATCGACAAGGACCGTTTCATGGCCCAGATCCTCGATCAGCAGCAATCCATTGACCAGATCACTGGCGATGATGGCGGGCGCGCTCAGACCGAGCGCCCTCAAGCCCTTGTCCATGGCCACGAAGGCATCGATCCGCTCGGCCAGCCTGGCAATGGCGCTGTAGGGCTTGCCGCCCCGCACGGGCGGTCCATCGGTGCGGGGTGGGGAAATCATCAGGATGGCGGTTTCACCACCCGGACGCACCAGCCGCTCATAGGCGCGCGTCGAGGCATCACCCAGCATGTGAACCCGCTGCGCATCCCCCCAGCCGGCGCTGTCGATCAGCTTGCGCGCGCCCAGCGTGAGACCAAGCCGCTCGGCCCAGTTCGCGCCCGGAATCAGCGTGATCTGGCGATCCTCATCGCTGCCAGCCGCATCAAGCTCGAAAAAGATGTCGAGCCTGCCGGCAGGATCGAGAAACTCGCCGCCACGGTCAGGCCATTCGATCAGGCCTATGGCGTCCTGCAATGCTTCGACCAGTCCCAGTTCGACAAGCTCAGCGCCGCCGCGCAATCGGTACAGATCGGCATGGACGATCCGTCCGCGCGGCGTCTCGTAATCCTGCATCAACGTGAAGGTCGGGCTTGGTGCCTCAAGCGACGGATCATCGGCAAGGCGGCGGATCAGGGCCCTGGCGAAGGTGCTCTTGCCCGCGCCCAGATCACCCGACAATGCGATGGTGTCACCGGGCCTGACAATGCCGGCGATGTCATCTGCCAGGCGCAATGTTTCGCGTTCAGACGTGAAAAGCTGGTTCCATGAGCGTTTGAGGGCGGCATCATCCCGCATGATGCTGATCCGTCATCGGGCCATCACTCAGCCGCTTCCGGCAGCGAGGTCATCTGCGCGGGAATGCGGCAGGTGACCACCGTGCCCTCGCCGGGCTGTGAATGGATGTCGACGGTTCCGCCATGCAGGGCCACGAATGACCGCACGATGGACAGACCAAGCCCGATGCCCCTGTGGCGCGAGCCGCTGGTATGGGTCTGGAAACGCTCGAAGACCTGTCCCTGCAATTCCTGCGGAATGCCGCGCCCCTGATCCATGACCCTGAACACCACATCGCCGCCGGAACGTTCCGCCTCGATCACCACACTTTGTCCGGCCTTGGAGAAGCCGATGGCATTGGACATGAGGTTGTACAGAGCCTGCCTCAGCCGTTTCGCATCGCAAACGATTGGCCCGAGATCCGGCGCGATCTCCTGATGCAGCTGAATACCCGTCTCGGTGAGCCGCTCTTCCAGCCCGCGCGCCGCGCCTGCCACAAGTTCCGCCACATCCACGGGTGCCAGCTCGAGCTGCAACTCGTCATTGTCGATCGAGGCCAGATCCAGAATGTCGTTGATGATGGTCAGCAGCGTTCCGGACGAGCGCAGGATGAGCTGGGCATACTCGCGCTGCCGTTCATTGAGCGGCCCTGCGATCTCCTCGCCGACCAACTGGGCAAACCCGATGATCGTGGTGAGCGGCGAGCGCAGGGCATACGAGACGTGATGCACGAAATCATCCCGCAGGCGGGCGGCCTTCTCCAGCGCGTCATTGCGCTCGGTCAGGGCACGCTCGACATTCACGTTGTCGGTCACGTCAGCGAAGGTCAGCAGGGTTGCGCCATCCGGTAGGGGCGCAAGGGCGCAATCGACCACCGAACCATCCTGCCGGCCCATGCGGGCCGCATAGTCCTCGCGGCGGTCACGCACGCCCACCACGGCACCCCGCAGCATGTTCCATTCCTCCTCGGAGGGCGACAGCAGGCGGCACAGGGCGAGCACATCGTCGATATGCGGTTGTGTGTCGAGATGGACCGGAGACAGCTTCCACATGGATGCAAAAGCCGGGTTGCTCAGACGCAGGCGGCCATCGGAGCTGAACACCGCGACACCCTCGCGCAGGCCGTCCAGCGTCTCGCGCTGCGTGCGTGATAGCGCGTTGACCTTGGATTCCAGCGAAAACCGTTCGGTGGCATCGTCGAAAAGATGGATCACGCCGCCTTGCGGGTTGGCGCTGGTGGTGACGCGGATGGCACGGCCATCGGGCAGGTACCACCAGTCTTCAAGGGTTTCGATGGCCGTGTAGGCCTTGAGCCGATCAGCCTTCCAGTCCTTGTAGCCGCTGACCTCAGGCAGGCGGCGCTCCGTCCTGAGCCTGTCGAGGATTTCGGCATCGGTCGGCCTCGTGTCGAGATAGGACGGCTCCAGCGACCAGAGCTTCTCATAGGCCAGATTGCGATAGGACAGGCGCTGGCGGGAATCGAAGGCCGCGACAGCCGTCGAAATCCGGTCGAGCACCTTGATGTGGGCTTGCATCTGCCGGGCCAGGTCGGTCCGCACGGCCTCCAGCTCGCTGACATCCGTGGCGTGGCCTGCATAGCCATGTGTTGTCGGCCGTTCCTGAAGATCAAGGATGAGACGCTGGCCGCCCACCACCGTGGGAGAGCGGCTGCTGAAGGCCTCACCCCTGGCACGGGCGGCAGAGGCACGGTCACGCTCGTCCCTGTCCATCAGCTCGCTGGAGGCTGCGATGACAGCGGCGGCAGAGGCGCCTTCGACAGCCTTGACATAGGCGCTGTTGACCCAGACCAGTTCACCAGCATCGCCACGCAGCCAGGCAGGGTTGGGGCTGGCATCAAGCAGCGCGTGAAAGCCATCGTTCTGGCGCTGCAGATGATCACGTTGGACTTGCGCCTCGATCAGGCTGCGGCGCAGCTGCGAGACATCGCGCAGGTGAAGCACCGCGCGGCCGGAAACCGCGCGGCCACGTGCCTCGACGATCCTGCCGTCGCGGGCGGTCAAGCCAAGATCGAAGGGTTCCCCGCGACTCTTGAGGGCATCGACCGCATCACCGATCGCCTTGACCTGTTGCGGAACCACCCATGCGCCAAAGGCCAGAGGCGAGAGCCTTGTGCCGCCTTGGACGAGAAAATCACCGACACCGCTGATCACGGCCTTGGCGGAGGGAGCCGCCCAGCTCACCACGACCTGGTCCTCTGTCGAACCGAACACCTCGGCCTGCTCGGCCCGGGCCGTTGCCGCGTTGAGTTCCGCGCCGAGCCTGGATTCGCGCTGCACCCAGCGGTTGCGCTCGCGGATATGAAGGATGGCCGTGGTGGCGGCAAAGACCGCAAGACCGACGACGGTGGACATGCCGAAGGCGCTGATCGCATCAGGCATCAGCCACTTGATCTGGTCAAGGCCGACAGCCTCCGCAGCGCTGGCAGGCGCCCCGAGCACCGGCCATGACAACGTCGAGAGCAGGAGCGCACGCAAGGACCGCGATCTGCCATCAGCCATCCTGTGCTGGCCTGCGCATGTCATGTTGGCGCTTGTCATCTTGCCTGCTGTCACCCGAGATGCGTGGCTGTCTGGCCCGCGCGCTGGGCGGGACGCCGAATCATCTACACACACTAACCAGCCTTCGATTCCGCCGGGAAGTGGTTAAAGCACCGTAAAAAACAGAAAGCCGCCGTCCGATTTCGGACAGCGGCCTCGCATCTTCAACATGTTGTGCGGGTGATGAATCACCACCCCAGATCTTGTCAGTAGCGATAATGATCGGGCTTGAACGGGCCTGCCTCGGGAACGCCGATGTAATCGGCCTGTTCCTTGCTCATCTTCGTGAGCCTGACGCCGATCTTCTCGAGGTGGAACATCGCGACCATCTCATCGAGGTGCTTTGGCAACGTGTAGACCTTGTTCTCGTACTTGCCGGGGTTGGTCCACAATTCGATCTGGGCCAGCGTCTGGTTGGAGAACGAGGCCGACATCACGAAGGACGGGTGGCCCATGGCGTTGCCGAGGTTCACAAGGCGGCCTTCGGAGAGCAGAATGATGCGGTTGCCCTTCGGAAACTCGATCTCGTCGACCTGCGGCTTGACGTTGTTCCACTTGAAGTTCTTGAGCGCCGAAACCTGGATCTCGTTGTCGAAGTGGCCGATGTTGCAGACGATGGCACGGTCCTTCATGGCGCGCATGTGGTCGACCGTGATGATGTCCTTGTTGCCGGTTGCCGTGACGAAGATGTCGGCGCGGGGAAGGGCATCCTCGATGGTGCAGACCTCATAACCTTCCATGGCGGCCTGCAGCGCGCAGATCGGATCGACTTCCGAGACCAGAACGCGGGCACCGGCCTGGCGCAGCGAGGCAGCCGAGCCCTTGCCGACATCGCCGAAGCCTGCAACGAAGGCGACCTTGCCGGCCATCATCACGTCGGTGCCGCGGCGGATGGCGTCCACAAGCGACTCGCGGCAGCCATAGAGGTTGTCGAACTTCGACTTGGTCACGGCATCGTTGACGTTGATGGCGGGGAAGAGGAGCTTGCCCTGCTCGGCCAGCTTGTACAGGCGGTGAACACCGGTGGTGGTTTCCTCGGAAACGCCCTTGATCGCCTTGGCAACATCAGCGAACCAGCCTGCTGGCTTTTCCTTGAGCATCTTCTTGATCAGCGCGAAGAAGATTTCCTCTTCCTCGGATTCAGGCTTTTCGAGGAAGGCGACGTCGCCCTGCTCGGCCTTGAGGCCATAATGCACCAGCATCGTGGCGTCGCCGCCATCATCGAGGATCATGTTGGGGGTGAGGGTTTCACCGTTCTTTGCACCATGCCAGTCGAACAGCTTGGCGGTGTAGTCCCAATACTCGTTCAAGGTTTCACCCTTGTAGGCGAAGACCGGGATGCCGACGGACGCGATGGCGGCGGCGGCATGGTCCTGGGTCGAGAAGATGTTGCACGAGACCCAGCGGATGTCGGCGCCGAGCGCCTTCAGCGTCTCGATCAGCACAGCAGTCTGGATGGTCATGTGCAGCGAGCCGGCAATGCGCGCGCCCTTGAGCGGCTGCTTGGCACCGTAGGCTTCGCGGATGGCCATCAGGCCGGGCATTTCGGTTTCTGCGAGATCGATCTCCTTGCGGCCGAAGGGCGCAAGCGACATGTCCTTGACGATGTAATCGGTGAAAGCGGCCATTGTGTCCTCTTGAGTGGGGCGGGCGTAACCCGCAATCTGTGGCCGGATGCCACGCGCCGTTGGCGTTGGGCGAGGCCATAGCACGGCTTCAAGGCGCAAGCAATAAAGACATAAAGATTTCTTTATGTGTCATTTCCGTGTTTTGGTTCCGTGGCTTGGTTCCATGCCTTGGATTGAACCGCCAAGGCGCTGCATGTCCAGGCATGAGGCCCGTGTCCATGGCGACATGTGGCAAGACCAGAGTTCTGATCAGGCGTTCACTCGCCCTCGCCGAACCTGTCGGCGATCAAGGCGCAGATGGCATCAAGCGCTGCATCGGCATCCTCGCCAAGGGCCGCGATGGAAATCACCGTGCCCATGCCCGCGCCAAGGGTCAGCAAAGCCATGATCGAGCGACCGCCAACGATTTCCCCGCAACGGCTGATCCAGACGTCGCAGGCGAAGCGGTCAACGGTCTGGACGAGCTTGGCCGTAGCGCGGGCATGCAGACCCTTGCGGTTGATAATCGTGACGTCGCGGACGGTCGCGCCATCCGGAAAGACGGCTTCGGGGCAATCGGTCTCGACATCCATGCTCAAACCCGCGTTCCCTCGATCATGATGAGCCAGAGCCTTGTGCGTACACAAAACCGGCATCTGCTTTTGCGCGCAATGCTCCAGACGGCGTTCCGGCCTGTCATCGGAATGAGGCGATGGAAGCAAGCCATTGCCATGGTTTCACAGGATCTAGCGGCCTGCAAGCAAGCGGCTGGCAATGTTGATGTATTTGCGGCCTGCTTCCTGTGCGCACCCGACGGCGTCGTCGATCAGCTTGTCTTCCCGCACGCTCGCCAATTTGATCAGCATGGGCAGGTTGATGCCGGCCAGCACCTCGACCTTGCCGCCGTTCATGACGGAAATGGCCAGATTCGAGGGTGTGCCACCGAACATGTCCGTCAACACGACGACACCCTGGCCACTGTCCACGGCGTGGATGGCATCCAGAATCTCGCTGCGTCGCCCCTCGATGTCATCGTCAGGGGCAATCGCAATCGTGGCAATCTGTTTCTGGGGACCGACAACGTGTTCCAGAGCGGAACGAAACTCCGTCGCCAAATGTCCATGCGTCACGAGGACGAGGCCGATCATGTTCAACCCTGAGCGAGCACGCAAAGTACTCCGGAAGCCGAGGCTATATGGGCCAACCTGACGACAAGCGCAAGATAGACACACGGCTAAATCATGCAGACCAGGGTTCATCGCCGAACAGGCCGAGCGCGGCCATGACCAGACCGGCGTCCTGGGCACCGCGCGAGATCGCCAGCCGCGGGATGATGACGCCCTGGATCTCGATGACCATGTCCTCGGCTTCAGGCAGCCGGGGCGGTTCTTCGGACTGGCAGTCCACGACAAGCCTCACGCGGGCCGCCCGCTCATGCAGGATGGGCGTCAGGCCCAATCCGCGGCGCTCGACAAGCCCTTCGATGTCCGGCACCGATCTGGCCAGAAGACGGCCATGGCACGAGGCCAATGCCACGGCATCGTCGGCCACCAGGCGCGAGAAGACACCGGTGCGCTGCGCCTGTTCGATCAGGGCCAGGCACAGCGCCGTCTTGCCACTGCCCGCAGGCCCGCGGACCAGCACGGCCCCCTCGCCCACCAGCACACAACTGGCATGGACCCTGATCCCGCGCTTTTGCAAGGCCGCCATTCCCCTCTCGTCAACCACGGCGCGGACGGGAGCTGACCATCGGCAACGAGATGATGAATTGGGCCCCCAGACTTCGCGGCTCGCCATCGGCATCAGGAGCGCCAGGCTTGTTGCGGGCTTCAATCCTGCCGCCATGAGCCTCGATGATCTGACGCGAAATCGACAGTCCGAGACCCGAGTTCTGGCCAAACCCATGGTCGGGCCGGTCTGTGTAGAAGCGCTCGAAAATCCGGTCCAGGGCATGTTCGGGAATGCCGGGCCCGTCATCTTCCACCATCATGGTCAGCATGTCGCCATCACGCACGAGCGACAGCGTCACATCGTGGCCCGGCGGCGAGAACGAGCGGGCATTGTCGAGCAGGTTCACGACGACCTGCCCCAGCCGGCCATCATGGCCCTGCACCAGCCAGCGGTCCTTGGCCGAGGCCCTGGGGCCGATCACGAGCCTGATGGACGCCTGATCAGGCTTCCTGATCTCATTTTGCATGCCCACGACCGTCTCCAGCAATCTTGGCATGTCGACCGGGCCGGTTTCGCCCCGCGCCAGTTCCGCATCAAGCCTCGACGCGTCCGAGATGTCCGTGATCAGGCGGTCAAGACGCCTGACATCATGGTGGATGACCGCCAGCAGCCTGTCACGCGCCGCGTCCGTGCGCGCCAGCGGCAAGGTCTCGACAGCACTTCGCAGGGAGGTCAGAGGGTTCTTGAGTTCATGTGCCACATCAGCCGCGAAGCTGCCGATGGCTTCGATGCGCGCGTAAAGCGCAGATGTCATGTCCCGCAGGGCGCCGGATAACTGCCCGATCTCGTCATGACGGTCGGTGAAATCAGGAATTTCCTGCCGCGACTTGACGCGCCTGCGCACCCGCTCGGCCGCCTCTGACAGGCGCTTCAGCGGCTCGCCGATGCCATGTGCCAGCAGCATCGACAGCATGGTCATGATCAGCCCGGCAACGCCGAAAACCTGGAAGATCACGACGCGCTCGGACGAGATGATCGCATCGATGTCACCGCCCTGCGTCGAGAGCAGCAAGGCCCCCCGCACCGTGCGCTGGCGCTGGATCGGCACTGCCACGGACACGATGGTGTCGCCAAGGGCATTGACGCGCACGATGCTGCGCTGCTGGCCCGACAGCGCCCGCACAACCTCCGGAATCGAACGGCCGACAACCGTGTCGCTCTCGTCATAGCTCGAGATCTCGGCCCGGCCCAGCCTGCGCTTGAGGCTGTTCCAGGTGCGCTCGACCATCGGCAGGTCATCGCGCGTCAGTGGCGGCAGTTCCCGCCGCAGGATATCGCCCCGCGTATACAGTGTTCCTGAGTCCACGACGAGGAAACCCTCCTTGTCATAGACACGGGCGCGGGTGCGTGTGGGCGTGACCAGCCTCCTGAGCAACGGACCTACCCGCTCCGGGTTGATCGAAAATTCCAGGATCGACTGGAGATCCTCGGTGATGCCGGAGCTTTCGCCGGCCTGAAGCTGCAGCAGACGGTCAGGGTCGATGGCAATCGTGTCTGTCTCGACCGTGGCCGAAGCCGCGATGGCGCTGGCAATGATCTCGCCTTGCGTCTGCAGGCTCTGGACGCGGGCGTCGATCAGGCCCTCGCGAAACTGGTTGAGATAAAGAAGCGCCACCAGCAGCACGACAAGTCCGGCCAGGTTCAGCACCAGGATGCGCCGCGTCAGGCTCGAGGCGAGGCGAACGCCCAGGAACTGCACCACGCGCGACCAGGACTTGCCAAACCAGCGGCGCAGGGTGCGGGCATGGCCGATGCCGGACCGGGACAGGTTTGGCCGCGTGTGCTCAGGCGTGTGCTCAGACCTCGGCCCAGCCTCAGGGCCGGGCTTGTCGCCGCGCAATGCCGTCACTGACCCATCCCCGATGCTGGCCGATCACAACCATCCAAGATATCACACCCGCATTGACAGCACAGGCTTGCGAAAAAGACGACCGGCCCTCATCCTTCGCTGAAGCGATAGCCAACGCCATAAAGCGTTTCGATCATTTCGAAATCATCATCGACCAGCTTGAACTTCTTGCGCAGCCGCTTGATGTGGCTGTCGATGGTGCGGTCATCGACATAGACCTCGTCGTCATAGGCCGCGTCCATCAGGGCATTGCGGCTCTTGACCACGCCGGGCCGCTGCGCAAGCGACTGCAGGATCAGGAATTCGGTCACGGTCAGCACCACCTGTTCCCCCTTCCAGGTGCAGGTGTGGCGCTCGGGATCCATCTTGAGGCTGCCGCGCTCCAGAGCCTTGACATCCTCGCCGCGTGCGGCTGCCGGCAGATCCTTGGCACCGGCGCGGCGCAGGATGGCCTTGACCCGCTCGACGAGGAGCCGCTGGGAGAAAGGTTTGCGGATGAAGTCATCGGCGCCCATCTTCAGGCCGAACAATTCGTCGATCTCGTCATCCTTGGATGTCAGGAAGATCACGGGCATGTCTGATTTCTGGCGCAGGCGGCGGAGCAGCTCCATGCCATCCATGCGTGGCATCTTGATGTCGAAAATGGCAAGATCAGGCGGATTCTGCTTCAGGCCCTCAAGGGCTGAGGCGCCATCCGTGTAGGTGTTGATCTTGTATCCCTCGGCTTCGAGGGCGATCGACACGGAGGTCAGGATGTTGCGGTCGTCGTCGACCAGGGCGATGGTTGGCATCAATCATGTCCCGTTTCCGCCGCCTGGGAATTGTGGCGACGCATCTGGTTTGACGCCGACGGCGGCGAAACCATGGCCACAATCTAGCGGTACAGCGGCCAAAGCGCTATGCTGCATGTGAAATTTGCCCCAATTGGCAAAAACATTCGCCCAAGGCCGTCAGATTGAGCACACAGCACACCATCCGCACAACCGATGACGAGGCCCGCATGCTGGCGAGGGGACTGGTGCGCGCAAGCCCGTTCGCGAGCCTTGCCACGCTGTCGGGCGATGGCTTTCCCCTGGCCACGCTCAGCAGCGTCGCCACCGGCATGGATGGATCGCCGCTCATCCTCGTGTCGCGCCTGTCTGGCCACACCACCAACCTGCTGGCCGATGCGCGCTGCAGCCTGCTGTTCCAGCGCACCGGCAAGGGCGACCCGCTGGCCCATCCCCGCATCAGCGTCAAAGGCCATGCCGAGATCGTGGAGAGGACATCCCCGGACGGGCAGGCTTTCCGGCGGCGCTTCCTGGCCCGGCAGCCCAAATCGGAGCTTTATATCGATTTCCCCGATTTTCTCTTCCTGCGCATCAGGGTGCTGTCCGCCAGCCTGAACGGCGGCTTCGGCAAGGCATTCGAGCTTGGGCCGCGCGACCTGTTGACCGAAACGGACGATGCCGCCGAACTGGGCGAGGGTGAAGCGGAGATCCTTGCCCACATGAACGATGACCATGCCGATGCCGTTCAGCTTTACGCCACGAGGCTTGCCAGGCGCGAGCCCGGCGCCTGGCGGGTCGTGAGCGTCGACCCTGACGGTTTCGAGCTTGCCGCAGGCACCGAGCTTGCCAGGATCACGTTTCCGGATCGCGCTCCAACGCCAGAAGCCGTTCGCCTGCAGATGGTGCGCTTGGCAAAGGAAGCGCGTGCGCTTTGACGCAACTCTCCCCGTTGTTCACCACAAATCCGCAATTTGGCCCGTCAGGGGCCGTCATTCGTGTTTTCCGGGACAGCGCACCCTTGAGCGCCGCACGCTGCGGGTCTATCTGCAGATGCCAGCAGGCGCGCCATGTCAAACGAATGCGCCGCTCAGGAGGATGACCCCGTGGACCATATCGGCATGTTCAACCCGGCCCATGGCGCGGATGCGTTCGGGTTCCGCAATCTGAAACGCGTCTACTGGAATCTCGAGGCGCCACGACTTGCGGAGGAATCACTGAAGCGCGGCGAAACCCGGCTTGCCGCCGGCGGCGCGCTGGTGGCCGACACGGGCCAGCACACGGGCCGCTCGCCCAAGGACAAGTTCACGGTACGGGACGCCACCACCGAAGACACCGTGTGGTGGGACAATAACGGGTCCATCGAGCCGGGCCATTTCGATGCGCTGCTCGCTGATTTTCTTCAGCATGCCGAGGGCAAGGAGCTGTTCGCGCAGGATCTTTATGGTGGCGCGGACCATGCCCACCGCATCAAGACCCGCGTTTTCACCGAATATGCCTGGCACTCGCTGTTCATCCGCAATCTTCTGATCCGGCCCGACACCGTCGAACTGGCCAGCTACGTGCCGCAGATGACGATCATCGACCTGCCCTCGTTCAAGGCGGACCCGAAGCGTCATGGCTGCCGCTCCGAAACGATCATCGCGGTGAACTTTGCCCGCAAGATCGTGCTGATCGGCGGCACATCCTATGCCGGCGAGATGAAGAAGTCGGTTTTCACCTATCTCAACTACGCCTTGCCCGCAGCCCAGGTCATGCCGATGCACTGTTCGGCCAATGTAGGTGGCAAAGGCGATGTCGCCGTGTTCTTCGGGCTATCGGGAACCGGCAAGACCACCCTGTCAAACGATCCCAACCGCACGCTGCTCGGCGATGACGAGCATGGCTGGTCAACCGAGGGCGTGTTCAACTTCGAGGGCGGCTGCTACGCCAAGACCATCCGCCTGTCGCGCGAGGCGGAGCCCGAAATCTACGCCACGACCGAGCGCTTCGGCACCGTGCTGGAAAACGTCACGCTCGATGAGTTGACGCGCAAGCCCGATTTCGATGATGCGTCCAGAACCGAGAACACGCGCTGCGCCTATCCTCTGGATTTCATCGCCAATGCCAGCAGCACAGGCCGGGCCGGGCACCCGAAGAACATCGTGATGCTGACCTGCGACGCCTTCGGCGTGCTGCCGCCCATCGCGAAGCTGACAGGCGCGGAAGCGATGTATCACTTCCTGTCGGGCTACACCGCAAAGGTCGCGGGCACGGAAAAGGGCGTGAAAGACCCTGAAGCCACCTTTTCGACCTGCTTCGGCGCGCCTTTCATGCCGCGGCACCCGTCTGTCTACGGCAACCTGCTGCGTGATCTGATCGGGCGGCACCATGTCGATTGCTGGCTGGTGAACACCGGCTGGACCGGCGGCAAGTTCGGCGCTGGCCGCCGCATGCCGATCCGCGTGACGCGCCGCCTGCTGACCGCCGCGCTGGATGGCTCCTTGACCCGCGCTGACTACCGGCGCGATCCGTATTTCGGCTTCGCTGTGCCGACCTCGGTGCCGGGCGTTGAGCCGCACATCCTCTACCCGGTCAAGACCTGGGCCGACAAGGCAGAGTTCTCCGAAACTGCAAAGCGGCTTGTCGCGATGTTCCGCGAGAACTTCAAGCGTTTCGAGGCCCATGTCGATGATGCGGTGAAGGCTGCGGCCCCGACCAGCAGCCTTGCAGCCTGACAGCGGGATGGCGAGGGCGCTGAAGCTGACGGCCATCGCGCTCCTTGGTCTCGCCATCATTGCCCTCACGGTGTGGGGCTGCCTCGCCCTGTGGTACCGGGCGGGTGCCCCGGTGCCGTTCATGGGCGGGCTGATCTGGCTTTCGGCACTGTCACTCCTGCTGCTGTGGCGGGCAGCGCCGGATCTGGCTCCCGCCTGGCCGGGACTGGCCGCTCTCGCCGCAGCCTTCGGTGCCTTGTTCATCTGGTGGGGTTCGATCCAGCCGAGCGCAAACCGCGTCTGGGCGGTACAGCTTGCACGGATACCAGCCGTGGTCATCGACGGCGACCGGTTCACGATCACGAATGTCCGGAATTTCGTCTGGCGCACGAAGGCGGGGGCTCAAGGGGCAAGCGCTGTCCAAGAGGCGGCCGAAGACGTGGCGGAAGAACGCTGGGAGACCCGGACCTATGACCTGGGCAAGGCGTCGGGCGTGGACCTGTTCTTCTCGTACTGGACCGGCCCGCTGATCGCACATGTCCTGGTGTCGGTCACTTTCGATGACGCGCCGCCGCTGACCTTTTCCATCGAAATCCGCCGCGAGCAGGGCGAAGACTACTCCCCGCTCGCCGGCTTCTTCAAGTCCTACGAGCTGGCCATCGTGGCCGCCGACGAACGCGACATCGTCAAGCTGCGCACCCATGTCTGGCGCGAGGACGTGCGGCTTTACCGCCTCACTGTCAGCCGGGAGAAGGCGCGCGCGTTGCTGCTGGCCTATGGGGCCGAGATCAACGCACTCGCGGCCCAGCCGCGCTGGTATGACACGCTGGGGGCCAACTGCAGCACCGTCGCCTACAGGCTGGCGCGGCAGCTCTGGCCGGGCCTGCGCTTCGATTGGCGCATCCTGTTTCCGGGCCGCGCCCCCGACTATGCCTACGAGATCGGAGCGGTCCGGACAGACATCCCGCTTGAGGAACTCAAGTCCCGCGCGGCCATCAGCGATCTGGCACGCGGCTTGCCTGACGTCGCGGACTTCTCGGCAGCCATCCGCGCTGCGGTTCCAGCCGCGAAGCGATAGCTGACTGCGGCAAAAACCATCACATTGCGGGCTTCTCATTGCAGCGCATTCGCGTGTAGGTTCGCGGCCAGCAACAGACAGACCAACCGAAGGGGCATGACACATGAGACGCCAGATACTGACAGGCCTGTGCGCCGCCGCGATGCTCGCTGCCATGCCAGCCGCCGCCCTGGCGCAAGAGAAGCTGAAGATCGGCTTCATCTATGTCGGGCCGGTGGGTGATTTCGGCTGGAGCTACCAGCATGATGTGGGCCGCAAAGCCATCGAAGCCGCCTTTCCGGGCCGGGTCGAGACCACTTTCATCGAGACCGTGCCCGAAGCTGGCTCCGAGCGCGTGATCGAGCAGCTGGCCCGCACCGGCCACAAGCTGATCTTCACCACCTCGTTCGGCTACATGGAGCCGACCCTGCGCGTCGCGGCGCGCTTTCCGGACGTGAAGTTCGAGCATGCGACCGGCTTCAAGCGCGCGCCAAATGTGGCGACATATTCGGCCAAGTTTCACGAAGGCCGTTACATCGCGGGCCAGATCGCCGGCAAGATGACCAAGACCAACACGGTGGGCTATGTCGGTGCCTTCCCGATCCCGGAGGT
>JANMHN010000350.1:0-9343 GCA_031375185.1 Allobosea sp.
TCATCTCCTCTTGTTCGTGTTGACAGGACAACCATCCCGGAGTTCCGGGCGGGCGTCGATTAAGCCGGAGGTAATTGGATGTACGGTCGAGCGGGCCTAGTGTGGCTCGCATGAATCAGCCAATGCTCACTACCGCCCGAACCGCAGGTGATCATATCCGCGACTGGCGCAACCGCCGACGCCTGAGCCAGCTCGACTTCGCGCTCGATGTCGAAATCTCGCAAAAGCACCTGAGCTTCATCGAGAGCGGGCGTTCGTCGCCAAGCCGCGAGATGGTGCTGCGTCTGGCCGAACATCTGCAGGTACCCTTGAGAGACAGAAACGTCATGCTGCTCGCGGCAGGCTACGCGCCGGTCTTTCCGGAGCGCTCGCTCGATGATCCCGCGCTCAAGGCTGCACGCGCCGCGATCGATCTCGTGCTCAAGGGCCACGAGCCTTACCCGGCGCTTGCGGTTGATCGGCACTGGACGCTGGTGGCGGCGAATGCAGTCGTTCCGGTTCTGCTCGCCATGGTCAGCGACAAGACCCTGCTGCAGCCGCCGGTGAATGTGCTCAGGCTCAGCCTCGCGCCCGGTGGCCTCGCTCCGCACATCGTCAATCTGGCGGAATGGCGCGCGCATCTGCTGGACCGGCTGCACCACCAGATCGAGGTTACGGCGGATGCAGGGCTTGTGATGCTGCTCAAGGAACTGGAGGCTTATCCTGAGCCAGAGACTGATCCGTCTGACGTCCGGTCCGTCATCGACTATGCCGGTGTCGTCATGCCGCTTCAGCTCAGAACGCCCGCCGGTGTCCTGTCGTTCTTCTCGACGACGACTGTGTTCGGAACACCCGTCGACATCACGTTGTCGGAATTGGCTATCGAGGCGTTCTTTCCAGCCGATGGCGCAACCGCAGATGCCTTGCGCGCCATGGCGGCGGAATGACAAACGGTGCGGGCACCCGACATGCGGGCGCAGCTGTTCGGCTGCTCCTGATCCGCGACAACCCGAAGACGCCGTGATGCATTCAGCATGGCGACGAAGGTACGCCGGTTCGGTTCCTGCCCCCCAACAAATGTCTGGACCCGCGATGGCGAGCATGCTCCGGTTGTCTTGAAGCCGCCACAAGCGCTTGTTCGATTGATTGGCACACATGTGGCCAGCGAGGGTTTTCGCCTGCCAATGCCGAGGATTTCATGCCGTCCATCATATCCGTCCGCAATCTGACCAAGACCTACACGTCAGGGTTCGAGGCGCTGAAGACCATCAATCTTGAGATCGAAGAGGGCGAGATCATCGCGCTGCTCGGCCCGAACGGTGCCGGCAAGACCACGCTTATCTCCATCATCTGCGGCATCGTGCAGCCGACATCGGGCAGTGTCAGCGTCGCGGGCCACGACGTGGTCCGGGAGTTTCGCGCGTCGCGTGCCCTGATCGGCCTTGTGCCGCAGGAAATCGCGCTGGAGCCGTTCGAAAAGGTGCTGGGCACCGTCAGCTTCTCGCGCGGCCTGTTTGGCAAGGCCCCCGATCCGGCCCATGTCGAGAAGGTGCTGAAACAATTGTCACTCTGGGACAAGAAGGACAGCCCCATCATGCCGCTGTCGGGCGGCATGAAGCGCCGCGTGCTGATCGCCAAGGCGCTGGCGCATGAACCACGTGTGCTGTTCCTCGACGAGCCTTCGGCGGGCGTCGATGTCGAATTGCGCCGGGACATGTGGGCTGTGGTGTCGGACCTGAAGGCGCAAGGTGTCACGATCATCCTGACCACGCATTACATCGAGGAGGCCGAGGCCATCGCCGACCGGGTGGCGGTGATCAACAAGGGCGAGATCCTGCTGGTCGAGGACAAGGCGGCTCTCATGAAGCGGATGGGCCAGAAGCGACTGCAGGTCGAGCTTGCTGAGCCGCTCAGTGCCGTGCCGGAGGCGCTGGCGAGGCACGGGCTGGAACTGGGACCGGAAGGCCGCAGCGTGATCTACACCTATGACACCAAGGGCGAACGCACCGGCATCGTCACGCTGCTCAGCGACCTGCGCGCCGCCGGATTGCAGATGACCGACCTGTCGACCGAGCAAAGCAGCCTTGAAGACATCTTCGTCGGGCTGGTCAAGGAGCGGACATGAACCTCCACGCCATCAATGTCATTTTCGCCAAGGAAATGGCGCGCTTCTTCCGCACCATCGTCGAGTCGCTGATCTCGCCCGTGATCTCGACCTCGCTCTACTTCGTGGTGTTCGGTGCGGCCATCGGCAGCCGGATCGAGACGGTCGATGGCGTCAGCTATGGTGCCTTCATCGTGCCGGGCCTGATCATGCTGACCGTCATCACCCAGTCGGTCTCGAACGCCTCCTTCGCGATCAACTTCCCGAAATTCATCGGCACGATCTACGAGCTACTGTCGGCACCCGTCGGCATGGCGGAGATCGTGATCGGCTACGTCGGCGCGGCTGCCGTCAAGTCGATCCTGATCGGGCTGGTGATTCTCGCCACGGCCTTCCTGTTTGTCCGCGTACCCATCGCCCATCCCGTCGCCATGCTGGCGCTCTTGGCGCTCACCAGCTTCAGCTTCTCGCTGTTCGGCTTCATCATCGGCATCTGGGCCAAGGATTTCCAGCAGTTGCAGCTGATCCCGCTGCTGGTGCTGACACCGTTGATCTTTCTGGGCGGCAGCTTCTACAGCATCGATATGCTGCCTGGCATCTGGCGCACGCTGGCGCTGTTCAATCCGGTGGTCTATCTGATGTCGGTGTTCCGCTGGTCGTTCTTTGACACGGCCGATGTGCCGGTCGCGGTGAGCCTTGCGGCCATCGCACTCTTTGTCACGGTCTGCCTTACGGCGGTGTGGTGGATCTTCCGCACTGGCTGGCGCATCAGGCAGTGAGGGTCACGACCCGCGCCCGCGACCCATGCCTGCCGCAGGTAGCCTTCGCCTTTAGACCGCTGATCTGTCTCGCGCATGGCGATGATGCGGTGGGCACGGAAATGGCGCCCATCCTGATAATTCAACCGGAAGCAGCGCTGACGTCTGTTGTTGCCTGTGCCCGCGCCGGCTTGGGATAGAGCCCTTGCACATGAGCTATCAAGCGCATGGTGACCAGGTCCGTTGCCCCGGAGCGCCATACTGAAACGGTCGGAACCTCGACGGCCTCATTTTCGAAATAGCGCATGACCACGTTGCTTCGTCCATAGGCGCGGATCGACTCTGCCTGGATCGAAACGCCCATGCCGCAGGCGACCAGGCCGAGAATGCCTTCGTTGTTTGAGGCATACTGGACCACGTTTGGTTCGAACCCGGCACTGCGGCAGAACCGATAGAGGTGCTCGTGATAGTGTGTCCAGAAGCGGGGCTCGCCAAGCACAAAGGGCTCATCGGCAAGGTCTCTCAGCCGCAGGCGGGTTGTGTTGGCAAGACGGTGCTGGGCGGGCAGCACGGCAATGAAGGCATCCTGTTGGACCACCCATGTGCTGTAGCCCTCGCGCGACCATGGGCCTGTGAAGAAGCCCATATCGAGATTGCCCTGCTCCAGATCGTCGATCTGGGCCTGTGTGCAGCCGTGGTTGGCCTCGATCGCGATGTTGGGGTGCGCAGCCCGGAATGTTCGCACGACCAGGGGAAGAATACCCGCCACGGCAATGTCGGTGTAGCCGATGCGGACCGCGCCCGCCTCGCCCAGTGCCGCCCGCCTTGCCCGGTTTGTCGTGCCTTCGAATGTGGAAAGGATCGAGCGCAGGCCTTTCAGGTATTCCTCGCCGGCTGGCGTGAGTGAGACATTCCGGTTGTTGCGCTTGACCAGTTCAAGGCCGACGGCCTGCTCGAGTTGCTGGATCGACCGTGTCAGGGCCGGTTGTGAGAGGTTCAACCGCTCCGCCGCGCGCCGGAAGTGCAACTCTTCGCCAAGCGCAACGAAATAACGGAACTGCTGCACATTCATCATGCACGTCCTGCATCAATCACGACACAAAATCTAATTTACGTCGATCAAATTAACAATAGCATTTCGCGTGAAGCCAGCTTCCGAAATTCTCGTTTCGAAGTCGGAACTTGAAGTGAGTCCAGCACCCTTTCCACACACATGCCGGGAGACTGTTCACATGCCATCCAATCTCACACGCAGAACCATTCTCGGGCGGGGCGTCCTCGTCGGTGCCGCTTTGATTGCAGCCCCTGCTGTTGTCCGGGCGCAGGCCGCCCGCGTGCTCAATCTGGGCTTCTCGACACCGGTCGATTCCGATTACGGCGTCGCTGCAGTCAAGCTTCAACAGCTTGTGAAGGAGCGGATGGGTGACGCGGTGGATGTCAGGATTCGCTGCTGCGCCACGATCGCAACCGAGGACGATGCGTTCAAGGCCCTCCAGCTTGGCACAGTCGATGCCTACTTCATCAGCCAGAACAACGTTTCACCGCATTTTCCGCTGATGGACATCTTTGTCCTGCCCTACGTTTTTCAGGGTGCGGGGCATGTCCGCAAGATCCGCGATGGCGGCATTGCCGATGAACTTGCGGAACGCCTGCAGAAGACCACAGGTGTTCACCTGTTGATGTGGGGTGCCCTGTCGCACCGTGACTTCTACAATTCCCGCCGCCCGATCAACGAGTTGAAGGACATGGCGGGCCTCAAGGTCCGTGTCCCGAAAAATGACGTGATGATCCAGACGTTCAAGGCGTTTGGTGCCGAGCCTGTTCCGCTCGCATGGTCTGAGACGCCCGCTGCATTGCAGACCGGCGCGGTGGACGGCTCGGACAACGGCACGTCCGTGATCAAGGCGATGAAGTTCAACGAATTCCAGAAGCATCTGGCCATTCTCGAGCATTTCGCGGGGTTCGCGCCCCTGCTGGCGAGTCCGCGCTTCATGTCGCGGCTGTCGCCCGAACAGCAAAAGACGTTTGTTCAATGTGCGAAGGACGCAGCACAGCACCAGATCGTGACGGTTGAAGCCGAGATTGAGACGATACGGAAGTATCTTGGCGAAAACGGCATGCAGGTGACGAGACCTGATCAAAAGAGCTTTATCAATGCGGTCATTCCGCTTCAGGACAAGTTCGTCGCGGAAAAGGGCGGAGATTTCAAGGCGATGCTCGATCGCATCCGCGCCGCTGTCTGATGTCTGCCTCAAAGACCGCTCCCTGGCTTTCCGTTGGAGGGCGAACCTATGAGGATTGGGCGGCCTGTGTGCTGGTGGCGCTCATTTCGGCCTGTGTCTGCCTGCAAGTGTTCTCGCGCTATGTGCTTCACATCGGCCTCGTCTGGACCGAAGACGTCGCCATGTTTGCGATGACATGGGCCGTCTATTTCGGCGCGGCCATGGCCGTGAATGACAAATTCCATGTGCGCATGATGGCGACCGTGATGATCCTGCCTTATCGCGCCGCCTGGGTGGTGACCTTTGTCGCGGATCTGATCTGGGCGGCCTTCCTCGTTTTCATGATGGTGTACGGCTGGGAATATCTGGAACTGCTGTGGCGGCAGCAATCCATCGTGGCGTCGTTGAACATGGATGCCAAGTGGTTCCAGACCATCATCGTGCTCGGCAATGGCCTGATGCTGCTGCGCTTGATCGAAGCCTATGTCGACTGGTGGAACGGCGATCGCACAGGCTTCCCGACCGTTGAAGATGAAAGCGCGATGGAACTATGAGCGACATCACGATCGTCACGGTTCTCTTCGTTGTCCTGATGGTGATGGGCGTTCCGATCTATGCGGTCGTGGGCTTCAGCGTCGCCGCAGCACTCTACTTTGCCGACATCCCCCAGACGATGCTGGCACAGACGGCTTTTACCGCGCTGCAGCCGTTTCCGCTTCTGTCGATCCCGCTGTTCGTTCTGGCAGGCCGCCTGATGGAAAAAGGCGGCATGGCCGAGCATCTGATCAAGATCGCCGTCAGCCTTGTCGGTGCCTACCGTGGCAGCCTTGGATTGGTGACAGTGATCGCCTGCGCCTTCTTCGCTGCACTGAATGGATCAGGCCCTGCAACCACAGCGGCCATCGGGAGCGTGACCATTCCGCCCATGATCAAGGAAGGCTACAGTCGGCGGTATGCCGGTGCTGTCGCGGCTTCGGCCGGCGCACTTGGAAGCCTCATTCCTCCCAGCAATCTCATGGTGATCTACGCGCTCGTTGCCGAAGTTTCGATCCCGCGCATGTTCTTCGCCGGCATCATTCCTGGGATCTTCGTGACGACTTTACTGCTGATCACGGCCTGGGCCATCGCGGTCAGGAACAAATTCGGTGGCAAGGGCGAGCCGTTCTCCGTGCGCCCGATGCTGAGAGCGGCCTGGGACGGGAAGTGGGCACTCGGCGCGCCAGTCGTCATTCTCGGAGGCATCTACGGAGGTATCTTCACACCGACAGAAGCGGCAGGCGTGGCCGTTGCCTATGCACTCTTTGTCGGATTGTTCATCTACAAGGGCCTCACCTTTGCAGCGGTCATGGAAGCATTGCGGTTCACCGCCCTGATTGCCGGCCTGCTGGTCCTGATCACGCCGACAACGGCCTTCGGACAAGTCCTCGCGCTCTACAATCTGCCGGAGCAGATGATCGGCTTGCTTGGTCCGATCATCGCCAACAAGTGGCTGTTCCTTCTGTTCGTTGGCGCATTCCTGATCCTGATCGGCACTTTCATGGAGTCGCTGGCCCAGATCATCCTGTTCACACCGGTCCTGCTGCCGGCGGCCATCGCAGCCGGCATCGATCCGATCACGTTTGGCATCTTCACCGTGTTGACATGCGAGATCGGCTTCCTGACGCCCCCCGTGGGCGGAAACCTGTTCATCGGCGCGCGGCTTGCCAAGGCAACGATCGAACAGATCTCGGTCGCGGTGATCCCGTTCTGCTTTGCCTACATTTTCGGCATGGCGTTTGTGGTCGCCTTTCCCCAGCTCGTGCTGTGGCTCCCCAATCTCGTTTTCGGCCCAGGCAAGTAAGCGCCACAGTGTGAATTCAGGTGAACCATGTTCGATACAATCATTGCAAACGGCTCCATCGTCGACGGCACCGGTCGTGCGGCATTCGGTGCGGACATCGGCATTCGTGACGGGTTGATTGTCGAGATCGGTGCGCTCAAAGGTGCCGTCGCAAAAGACCGGATCGACGCTGGCGGCCTCGCCGTCGCACCAGGCTTCATCGACATTCATACCCATTCGGATTTCACATTGCTGGTGGACGGGTCCGCGGACAGCCAGGTCCATCAGGGCGTCACATTGGAGGTGATCGGCCAGTGCGGTACCTCCTGCGCACCATTTGGTGACCAGATGACCGGTGACCAGCTTGTCGGTTACATCGCAGCAGGCGTTGATGTCACCTGGAAGAGCTTTGGAGAATATCTGGAGCGGCTGGGCCAGAGCAACCTGGGCGTGAATGTTGCGGCGATGGTCGGCCACGGCAATATTCGCCGTGCGGTCAAGGGCGAGGCCATGAGCCTGCCGACAACCGACGAGATCAAGCGGATGACGTTCATCGCAGAGGAATGCTTCGATGCGGGAGCCATCGGCTTTTCGACAGGTCTCGAATACTTTCCGGGCAACATCGCTCCGCAACATGAGATTGCGGCTCTTTGCCAGTGCTGCAGCCGGCATGGCCTGCTCTATGCAACCCATGTCAGGAACCGCGACGTTTATTACGATCTCGGGTTTTCCGAAGCCATAGCGACGGCACGGCACGCGGGCGCCAAATTGCAGATCTCGCATATCCAGCCCAAATACGGCGCACCGCCCCATGCCATGGAGAGCACGCTGGACATGCTGGCCAGGGCACGGCGCGAGGGACTGGACGTCGCTTATGATGTGATCCCCCATGACTGGAGCCATACCTCCATCGTCGCCGCGCTGCCTGTCTGGGCACGGGAGGGCGGTGTGACGGCTCTGATCGATCGACTGAAGGACCCTGTCCAGCGCGAGGCGATGAAGTCCAATCCCCAGCCGATCTGGCAACTTGTCGCGGACCGGAAATGGTCGGATGTCGTTCTGCTCAAGTCGCGTGCCCATTCCGGCCTTATCGGCATGACATTCGCCGAGATCGGTCTGCGCCGGAACTCGGACCCCTTCGATGCCGCGCTCGACATGCTGCTCGAAGAGGGCGAAGGCCTGACGGAGATGCTCTGGACCTCCCATTCCTTCTCGGAAGATGACGTGCGGCTGTGCATCGAGCAGCCTGAATGCATCGTGATGTCCGATACGCTTGCGCTGTCCCGTCACAGCGCCATGCAGCCTGTCATCGGCTCGCTCAGCGGCTTCGGCTGGACGGCGCGGCTCCTTGGCCATTACGCCCGCACCGCCCGCGTCCTTACGCTGGAAGATGCGGTAAGGCGCATCACGTCGCTTCCCGCCGAACGGCTTGGCCTGACAGGCCGCGGCCGGCTTGCCAAGGGCACGGTCGCCGATATCGCTGTGTTCGATCCTGCCACAGTCGAGGACAAGGCCACCATGACCAACCCGAAAGCTCATCCGGCAGGATATCATCACGTTCTGCTCGACGGCATCTTCACGCTCCGGTCTGGCGGGCGCACCGAGCATAATCCTGGCAGGGTGGTGCGGCGGCAGCCATAAGTCACCCCAAAAGCACAAGACGCGGTTGCAGAAGGCTTCGATTATTATGCGTCAAAATCAAGGTCTTCAGTTTTTCAACGGTGACGATGTGTGCCTGGCGGGATTGGCAATGTGGTGAAGCGGATCGCGGGTGAACCGCTGCCACCGAAAACATCCTCAGATCTGCCTGAATCCGAGTTTCTCAAGCAACTCGACCAGCATGATGCCTGCCTTGGCGCGATGGTCATGGTGGATTGACCTTGCCTTGTCCGCATCACGGGCGGCGATGGCAGCCACCAGCATGGCGTGGTCGCGGTTGGAGCCGACCGGTTTCGGACGCAGCCTGAGTGTCAGCATGCGGGCCCTGTGGGACTGCTCGCCAAGCTGCGTCACGATCTGCTGCAGACGCTGGTTGCGCGTCAGCCCGACCAGCAGCGAATGGAAGCGATGGTCGGCCGCCGCCCAGGCTTCCAGATCATCGACGGCAAGCGCCGCATCCATGTCCGACACCGCCTGCTGCAACTGCGCCAGTTCGGCAGCGCTGACGCCCCGGCGCGCGACCAGCTCTGCTGCGGTCGACTCAAGCGATGTCAGGACCTCATAGATCTCCCGCATGTCGTCGGCGGACACCGGCAGCACCCGCATGCCGTGGCGCGGTCTGATCTCGGCCACACCATCCTGTTCGAGGCGAACCATCGCTTCGCGCACAGGCGTGCGGCTCATCCCCAGGCGCAACGCCGCTTCCTGTTCGAGCAACTGGCTTCCGGCGGGAAGCTCGTTTGACAGGATCAGCGCCTTCAGCGCCCGGTAGGCCCGCTCCGCGTTCGACACACGGCTGGGG
>JANMHN010000380.1:0-7056 GCA_031375185.1 Allobosea sp.
CGGTCGTTACCCGCACGAACTCTCAGGCGGGCAGCGGCAGAGGGTCAACATTGCCCGCGCGCTGGCTTTCTCCCCCAAAGTGGTGATCCTCGACGAGGCCGTATCGGCGCTCGACAAATCGGTGGAGGCACAGGTTCTGAACCTGCTGTGCGACCTCAAGGCCGAACTCGGGTTGACCTACATCTTCATTTCCCATGACCTCAACGTCGTGCGCTACATGAGTGACCGCGTCATGGTGATGTATCTGGGCGAGGTCGCCGAGATCGGTCCTGTCGATGCGCTCTACAGCAACCCTTCGCATCCCTATTCGCGCGCGCTGCTGGCGGCCATGCCGTCCATGGACCCTGACAGGCGCACCCACGAGGCCCCCTTGCAGGGTGACCCGCCCAACCCGATCAATCCGCCATCCGGCTGCCGGTTTCACACCCGCTGCAAGCTGGTGGATGATGTCTGCAGCCGGCAAAGTCCGGGTCTTTATCTGCAGCAGCAACGGGGACACCTTGCTGCCTGTCACATCTCCATTCCGGGATCAGGGCACAGGCACGCGGGGCAAACGCCATGAATGGATCTGCTCCGAATGCTCATGCTCCTGCTCCTCATGCACCACTCGTCGAGATGGAGAATGTCACCGTCCGGTTTTCTGGCGAGCGGACAGTCCATGCCGTCAATGGGGTCAGCTTCACGCTGGCTCCGGGCGAGACGCTGAGCATTCTGGGCGAAAGTGGTTCCGGCAAGAGTGTGACTCTGAAGACACTGCTGCAATTGCTGCCGCGCAACCGGACAACGATCGGCGGCACGGTCCGCGTCAGCGGAACCAATGTGCTCACGCTGGATGACCGCGCCTTGGCTGATCATCGCGGCGGCGTCGTGTCGATGATTTTCCAGGATCCGATGCTGGCGCTCGACCCGGTCTATACCATCGGCGACCAGATCGCCGAAGCGGTGATCCGTCACGAGAACTGTGATCGCAGGACGGGGCTGGCCCGCGCGCTCGACATGCTGACACGCGTGCGCATTCCCTCGCCAGAGCGGCGCATGAACGCCTATCCGCACGAGATGTCGGGAGGCATGCGCCAGCGGGCGATGATCGCGCTTGCGCTGGCCTGCCGCCCGAGGCTCCTGCTGGCCGACGAGCCGACGACGGCGCTCGATGCAACGGTGCAGATCCAGATCCTGCTGCTGTTGCGCGAATTGCAGCGTGAGTTCGGCATGGCGATGATTTTCGTCACCCACGACATTGGCGTGGCCGTCGAGATCTCGGACCGCGTCGCGGTCATGTATGCCGGCGAGTTCGTTGAGACCGGAAGCGTGCGCGACATCATCCGCGACCCGCGCCATCCCTACACGAGGGGTCTTTTGGCCGCGAACCTGCATGGCGCGGTCAAGGGTGCGCGGCTTGACGCGATCCCCGGCGCGCCGCCAGCCCTTGAGCAGATTCCTGCCGCATGCTCGTTCGCCCCGCGCTGCCCGATCAAGACCGGGGCCTGCGATCAGGCGCGCCCTCCCGACAAGGTTTTCGGTGAGGGGCGCAGCGTGCGCTGCATCCACGCCTGACATGGCCTTGCCGCCGCGCGTCGAGCGTGGGCGGGATGCCGGACCACGCAACGAAACGGGTTCCCCGTTGTGTGCAACATGCTTAAGTGGCGCAGATGACGGATCGTCTGCAACCAAAGCGAGAACCCCATGCCTGTCACCGTGATCAGGAAGGCCGACTGGATCGTGGCCTTCGATGAGGCCAGTAGCGGGCATGTCTATCTGAAGGGCGGCGATGTCGCCTTCGACGGCAACAGGTTGATCCATGTCGGCGGCACCTATGACGGCCCCTCCGCGACAACCATCGACGGGGCAGGGCGCATGGTCATGCCTGGCCTCGTCAACATCCATTCCCACCCTGCTTCCGAAGCCATGACAAAAGGCTGGAATGACGAGCTGGGTTCGCCAAAGCTCTATGGCTCCTCGCTGTACGAGTTCATGCCGCTGTTCCGCTGCGATGCGCAGGGCATTCCGGCCTGCGCCACCGTGTCCTATGCGGAACTGCTGCTGTCGGGCGTGACCACGCTGGTGGACCTTTCGGTTGCATGGGATGGCTGGATCGACCTGTTCGCCCAGTCGGGCCTGCGCGGCGTGCTGGCACCGATGTACCGTTCGGCCCGCTGGTTCACGAAAAGCGGGCATGTGGTCGAATACGAATGGGATGCCAAGGCCGGCGAGAAGGCCATGGCGGACGCGATGGCCGTGCTGGACATGGCGGCGAAGCATCCCTCGAAGCGCCTGACGGGCATGGTCTCGCCCTCGCAGATCGACACCTGCACACCGGAACTGATCAGGGACAGCTTTGCCGAAGCCAAACGGTTGAAGTTGCCGTTCCAGATCCATGCCGCGCAATCGGTCGTGGAATTCCACGAGATCACCCGCCGCCATGGCAAGACGCCGGTCGAATGGCTGCACTCTCTGGGTGTCTTGTCCGAACGCTCGATCATCGGCCACGGCATCTTCCTCGACAGCCACACCTCCTCCCACTGGCCCGCGACGGGCGATCTCGACATGCTGGTTGAGAGCGGCACGACGGTGGCGCATTGCCCGGTTGTGTTTCACAGGCGCGGCATCGCACTCCAGACCTTCGGGCGCTATGTCGCGGCGGGCGTCAACATGGGCGTCGGCACCGACACTTACCCGCACAACATGCTGGAGGAAATGCGCGCGGTCGCGATCACCTCGCGCATCCTCGCCGAAGATGTCTTCGATGTGCGGACCACGGATGTGTTCAACGCCGCAACCCTTGGAGGCGCGAAAGCGCTGGGCCGCAGCGACATCGGGCGGTTGAGCGTGGGCGCAAAGGCCGACATCGTGCTGGTGGATGTGACGCACCCCAACATGCGCCCGGTGCGCGATCCGGTCCGCAGTCTGGTCTATGCGGCGGCGGACAGGGCTGTCAAAACCGTCATCGTCGATGGCCGCACGGTGGTGGAGGATGGCCGCGTCCTGACCATGGACCACGGGAAGGCCTGCGCCGATCTCGAGGCGGCGCAGCGCCGGGCCGAAGCCGATGTCGCGAGTCTTGACTGGGCGGGTCGCGACCACATGGTGATCTCGCCGCTGACATTTCCGGTGAAGGTACCCGCCAGGAGCAAGACCAAAGCCGACACGAAGGTCAAGATGGTGAAAAAGACCTGGCCTAACCTGAACTGACCGGATCAAGGTACCTTACGGCGATGAAACCGCCTTGGCTGCCCTCAAATTCCCCGCCCTCAATGTATTGGAGAGCAGGAAAGCAATGGTCATCGGCCCCACGCCGCCCGGAACGGGCGTGATCGCGGATGCCAGGGGCGCGACGGCGGCGAAATCGACATCGCCGACCAGACGGCTCTTGCCGTCCGGACCCGCGATGCGGTTGATGCCGACATCGATGACGATGGCGCCCGGCTTGATGAAGTCGGCGGTCACGAAATGGGCCTTTCCGATGGCCGCGACCAGCAGGTCGGCAGTGCGGCACAAGGCAGGCAGATCACGGGTGCGAGAATGCGCGATCGTGACGGTGCAGTTCTGCTGAAGCAGCAGTTGCGCCACAGGCTTTCCGACGATGTTGGAACGGCCGATCACCACGGCATGCAGGCCCGTCAGGTCTTGCTGAGCCAGCTTGGCCAGCGCCACTGAACCCAGAGGCGTGCAGGGCACGAGGCCCGGCTCGCCGAGCGCGAGCCTGCCCGCATTCATCGGGTGGAAGCCATCGACATCCTTGGCTGGGTCTATACTGTTCAGAACCTTGGCGGCGTCGATCTGGCCCGGCAGCGGCAATTGCACCAGAATGCCGTCAATGCCGTCGTCGGCATTCAGCGCATCGACAAGGGCCAGCAGCGCCGCCTCGCTCGTGTCGGCATCGAGCCTGTGCTCGGTTGAGCGCATGCCGATTTCGGTGGTCTGTTTCACCTTCGAGCCGACATACACCTGGCTGGCCGCATCATCGCCAACCAGCACGACGGCGAGGCCGGGCACGCGGCCATGCCGTGCCACAAAGGCGGCAACATCAAGGGCCAGTGAGGCCCGCATGGTCGCCGCCAGCGCTTTTCCGTCAAGCAGGGTGGTCATGGTTCACAGGTCCCGGCTTGCCGCTCTCAGCGATGGCTGCCGAGAAAGGAGGTCACGAAAGATGGCGCGGCTTCGGCGATTGCCGCGAGCGAATAGCCGCCCTCCTGCACGATCAGCGTCGGCAGGTCCAGCGCCGCGATCATCTCGCCGAGGCGCGGGAAGGCGTCACCGGTCACGGTGAGCTTGGACAGCGGATCGTCACGGTGTGCATCCCAGCCTGCGGATACGATGAGCGCCTCCGCGCCAAACGCCTCGACCGCAGAGCAAAGTCCGGTCACAGCCTCAAGATATGCCGCATTGTCGCTGCCATAGGCCAGCGGAACGTTGAGGTTGGCACCCTCTCCCTCGCCCGCTCCCCGCTCGTCGGCAAAGCCTGCGAAGAACGGATAATAATCCGCCGGATCGGTATGGCACGATGCCACCAGCACGTCACCGCGCGTGTAGAAGATGGCCTGCGTGCCGTCCCCGTGATGGGTGTCGAAATCAAGGATCGCGACCTTGCCGAAGCGGCTCCTCAGCAATTCTGCGGCAATGGCGGCGTTGTTCAGGAAACAGAAGCCGTTGGCCCGGTCGCGGTAGCAGTGGTGGCCGGGCGGCCGGCACAAGGAAAAGGCCCGACGTTCTCCAGCCAGCAGCTCCTTCGCGCCCGAAATCGCCGTCTGCGAGGAGGCATGGGCAGCCGCCCAGGTGCCTTCACCCATGGCGCAGGACATGTCGCCGACATGGTGGCCCGCAAGGCCGATTGGCCCGGTGTTGCGCGAACGGTCCTGGCGGACGAGATCAGGCCCGGCCCCGCGATAGGGGTGGATGTTGGGCAGCACCTCAGGCCCTGCATCCGGCAGCTCAAGCCACATCTGCCAGATGGTTTGCAGGAACCGGACATAGTCCGCGTTATGCACGGCAAGGATCGGCTCAAGGCCGTGGTCAGCGGGTTCGCTGCGATCAAGGCCGAGTGCGGCCAGTGCGTCGGCCAATGTTTCCATCCGCGCCGGATTCTCAAGCGCGCTGCCGATCTTGCCGAAGCGGAAATACTGCTGCGGGCGGTGAAGGAGTTGCTCGGGCGAAAAAAACAGTTTCATCATGGACCGGTTATCGCCCAACGCTGGCGCGTTTGCCAGTCTTGAACAGTCAATCGAGACAATCGCGTAAAGACGAACAACTTTCCGGGTGTCATCCCCGGCGCGCTGCAAGCGCGGGAAGGGGATCCATCTGTTTGCGCGAAAGCAAGTTTGGATCCCCTTCCCAGCCCTGCGGGCTGCCGGGGATGACATCTTTGATCAACGCGGCTGCACTGGGCAGATTGCCGTTTAGGCAACCGGTGCGTGACTTCAATTCATCGTTGGGATCGAAAAATCCGCGCCATCCTTGATGCCCGATGGCCAGCGCGCCGTGATGGTCTTGGTCTTGGTGTAGAACCGGAACGCATCCGGCCCGTGCTGGTTGAGGTCACCAAAAGCCGAGCGCTTCCAACCGCCGAAGGTGTGATAGGCCAGCGGAACCGGGATCGGCACGTTGATGCCGACCATGCCGACCTGCACTTTCGAGGCAAAGTCGCGCGCCGCGTCGCCATCGCGCGTGAAGATGGCTGTGCCATTGCCGTATTCATGGTCGTTGGTCATCTTCAGCGCCTCGTCATAGGACTTGGCGCGCACGACCGACAGCACGGGGCCGAAAATCTCTTCCTTGTAGATCTGCATGTCGGTCGTGACATGGTCGAACAGGCACCCGCCCATGTAAAAGCCATTCTCGTAGCCCTGCAGGGTGAAGCCGCGGCCATCAACGGCGAGGGTAGCGCCTTCCCTGATGCCGAGATCGACATAGCCCTTGACCTTTTCGAGATGCGCCTTGGTCACCAGCGGGCCGAAATCGGCGCTGCCATCGGTTGACGGGCCAACCTTGAGGCTTTCGACACGGGGAATGAGCTTGCGCATGAGTTCGTTTGCCGTGGCCTCGCCGACGGGCACCGCAACCGAAATCGCCATGCAGCGCTCGCCGGCCGCACCATAGCCTGCGCCGATCAGTGCATCGACGGCCTGGTCCATGTCGGCATCGGGCATGATCACCATGTGGTTCTTGGCGCCGCCGAAGGCCTGCACGCGCTTGCCTTTGGCACAGCCGCGCCCGTAGATGTACTGGCCGATCGGGGTCGAGCCGACAAAGCCGATGGCCTGGATGTCAGGATCATCGATGATCGCATCGACCGAGACCTTGTCGCCGTTGACGACATTGAGGATGCCGGGTGGCAGGCCGGCTTCGATCATCAGTTCGGCAAGGCGCATCGGCACGCCGGGGTCGCGCTCGGAGGGCTTCAGGATGAAGGCGTTGCCGCAGGCGATGGCGGGCCCGAGCTTCCACATCGGGATCATGGCCGGAAAGTTGAACGGCGTGATGCCTGCGACGACGCCGAGCGGCTGGCGCATCGAATAGATGTCGATGCCGGGGCCCGCGCCATCGGTGTACTCGCCCTTGAGCAGATGGGGCGCGCCCACGCACATCTCGACGACCTCGACGCCGCGCTGGATGTCGCCCTTGGCGTCAGGAACAGTCTTGCCATGCTCGCGGGCGAGAATGTCGGCCAGTTCGTTGGTGTTCTGCGCCACCAGATCGAGGAACTTCATCAGGATGCGGGCGCGGCGTTGCGGGTTGGTCGCAGCCCAGCCCGGCTGCGCGGCCTTGGCGTTGGCCACGGCTGCGGTGAGTTCAGCCACCGAGGCCAGAGCGACCTTTCCGCGAACCGTGCCGTCCATGGGCTGGAACACGTCCGCAAAGCGTCCCGAGGTGCCGGCAACATGCTTGCCGCCGATGAATTGGCCATATGTGTTCATGGGGGTCGTCCTCGTGAGGTGCGCGCTTTGCTCATATCCAAGGCGTCTAGCATTGTCATTCCCGCACCGCCAGTTGTAATAACGATGGCAACCTGTGCGAAAAAACGATAGCCAACGGCCATGGAACGCTTTGACTGGGACGATC
>JANMHN010000397.1:0-6428 GCA_031375185.1 Allobosea sp.
TGAAGGCCGCCGATGTGTGGAACACACGCGTCTCGACCGCGCGGCTCAACAAATGGCTGGCCGATGTGCTGTCGCACCATCCACCACCGGCCGTGGCAGGCCGCCGCATCAAGATCCGTTACATGACGCAGCCGAAGTCGCGCCCGCCAACCTTCGTCTTGTTCGGCAATCAGCTTCCCGACTTGCCAACGGCTTACAAGCGTTACCTCACCCACGGCCTGCGCGAAGCCTTCAACCTTCCCGGTACCCCGATCCGCTTCAACATGCGGGCAGGCGACAACCCCTATTCGGACGGGCGCGGCAGCGGAAGTGACCGCGACAGGTAGGTTGCACGAGCGTGAAAAAGGTCACCTTGACAGTAAACAACCCTCCTCACCCTGAGCCTGTCGAAGGGTGAACTCCAGATGGTCGCCTTCTGGATCTCATCCTTCGACAGGCTCAGGATGAGGATTATTGATGTGACACTCCGATGCTCACCCCGGCATTTGCGGGGTTTTGACCAGACCCGTCGGAAAATCGTAGATCAGTCCGCTCTGCCCCCAGTCCGGTGACAGGAGCCTGACGATCTCGGGCGCGATGTCTGCCGGGGTGCGCAGGGTTTCGGGATTTTCGCCCGGCATGGCATCGGCCCGCATGCGCGTGCGAAGCGGGCCTGGATTGACCAGCATCACCTTGATGGCCGTGGTTGCCGTTTCGGCGGCATAGGTGCGTGCCAGCGCCTCGACGGCTGCTTTCGAGATGGCATATGGCCCCCAATAGGCGGTGCATTTGTGCGCCGCGCCCGATGTGACGAAAGCGGCCCGGCCCGCATCTGAGGCACGCAGCAGGCCATCCATCGCCTTGATCAGACGCCAGTTGGCCGTGACGTTGGTGTCGATCACGCCCTGCCACTCCTTCGGTGAGACGTGGCCGAGAGGCGTGAGCGGCCCCAGGATGCCGGCATTGCCGAACAGCATGTCGAGCTTGCCCCAGCGCCCGCCGATGGCGTCTCCCAGCCGGTCAAGCGCATCGAAATCCGTGAGATTGAGCGGTACCAGCGTTGCGGAAGAGCCATGAGCCACGATCTCGTCGTCGAGTTCTTCGAGCGCGCCCTGTGTGCGGGCAAGAGCGATGATGTGGACGCCGTGCCGTGCAAGCTCCAGAGCGACGGCGCGCCCGATCCCGCGCGATGCGCCCGTGACGAGGGCAACACGATCCTTCAATGTCATCTTGTCAGTCCGCGTTTGCCAGTCAGCCAGCTTCAGCCAGCAAGGAGAGTTGTTGCTTGTCGCTCTCGCCGATCTGGTCTGTCAGCCCGGTCGGATAATCGCCCGTGAAGCAGTGATCCGTATATTGGGGGCGAACAAGATCGCGCCCCGCAGCATGGCCCATGGCGCGGTAAATACCGTTCACGGAGAGGAAGGCCAGCGTGTCACAGCCGATGAACCGGCGCATCTCCTCGAGCGAATGCGTGGCAGCGAGGAGCTTGTCCTTCTGCGGCGTGTCGATGCCATAGTAATCAGGATGGGTGATCGGCGGCGACGAAATCCGGAAATGCACCTCGCGCGCGCCAGCTTCGCGCATCATCTTGACGATCTTGACCGACGTGGTGCCACGCACGATGGAATCGTCAATCAGAACGATGCTCTTGCCATCGACCACGCTGCGGTTGGCGCTGTGCTTCATGCGCACGCCAAGCTCGCGCACCGATTGCGTCGGCTGGATGAAGGTCCGGCCCACATAATGATTGCGGATGATGCCGAGTTCGAAGGGAATGCCGCTGCCTTGCGCATAGCCAAGCGCGGCGGGCACGCCTGAATCAGGCACGGGCACCACCACGTCGGCGTTCGCAGGAGCTTCGCGCGCAAGCTCAAGACCCATCGATTTGCGCCGCTCATAGACGCTCACGCCCTTCATCATCGAATCAGGACGTGCGAAGTAGACGGCCTCGAAGATGCAGGGTCGTTCCTGCATCGGCGGAAACGGCTTGTGGCTCTCGATGCCGCCCTCAGAGATGATCACCACCTCGCCGTTCTCGACCTCCCGCACGAAAGCTGCACCGATGATGTCGAGCGCGCAGGTCTCGGATGCGAGGATGTAACGCCCGTCAAGCTCGCCGATGACAAGGGGGCGTATGCCGAGCGGATCGCGCGCGCCAACAAGTTTTTTGTTGGTCAGCCCCACGAGTGAATAAGCGCCTTCGAGCTGCCTGAGCGCATCAACGAAGCGGTCGATGAAACGGGATTTGCGGCTACGCGCCACGAGGTGGAGCACGACTTCGGTGTCCGAGGTGGACTGGTAGATCGCGCCATCCTTGATGAGCTGGCGGCGCAGGCTCAGGCCGTTGGTCAGATTGCCGTTGTGGGCGACCGCAAAGCCACCCTGGTCCAGTTCGGCAAACAGGGGCTGCACATTGCGCAGGATGGTTTCGCCCGTCGTCGAATACCGGACATGCCCGATAGCGGCGTGGCCGGGCAGCCGGTCCATCACATGCCGGTCGGAGAACGTGTCGCCGACCAGGCCGAGGCGCCGCTCGGAATGAAAGCGCACACCATCAAAACTCACGATGCCGGCAGCTTCCTGGCCCCGATGCTGAAGGGCATGCAGGCCCAGCGCTGTGATGGCAGACGCATCCGGATGGCCGAAGATGCCAAAGACCCCGCATTCCTCGCGCAGGGTATCGCCGTCCATCTCGTCATGCTGGTCGATCATCTGCACTCCGTCTGTCCAGTGTCTTCTGACAGGATGTCAGGCCAATGGTGTGTAGTCGCGCATCATTCTCATGTCGTCGTATCAGGGCCGGGTCGCAGGAGCCGTCTGCCGATTGGCGTTATCCACCGTGCGCTGCAAGGCTGCCCGGTCCACTTGTCCTGCCGGAGCTTCACTGCGCCGTTGCGGTGGTTGTGTGGGGGCCAGTTGGGCCGGAGCCCTTGGTTCTTCTGCGGGTGCATCAGTCGGTGCGCCGCTTTTCGGCGTCAGGTTCTTGATGAAACTTGTGTCGATGTCCTGAGGGAGCATGGACAGCAGCGTCTTGCCGGAAGATTCGAGCAACGGCTTGCTTTTCGCGTCCCTGATCCAGTCAGGCTGGCGGCTTTCCTGCACGAGGGTTGTCCACAGCAGGAAGCCGACGACGGCCAGCAGCAGACCACGCGCCGCGCCGAAGGCCAGACCCAGCGTGCGGTCCAGCGCACCTATCCGCGAATCCAGCACAAAGTCCGAGATGCGCGCCGTGATGAGCGAGACGATGACCAAAGTGACGAGGAAGATGGCTGCAATGGCGATGACCAGCGCGATCGTATCCTGCTTCACATGCTGCTTCACGAACGGCAGAAGCATGGGGTGCAGGCTCCACGCCGCAACTGCCGCAGCCACCCACGAGGCAATCGACAGCACTTCCCGCGTAAAACCGCGCACGGCCGCAAGAAGTGCGGAAAGCACGACAACACCCAGAACGATCAGATCAAGGATGGTCAAGGGCATGGTGTTGTCGCCGTCCTGGAAAGCCATCGGGCAGAGTGCTGCCTTGCACACCGCATCCGCGACAACCCTATAGCTGCTGTTGAGAGGTTCGTCACGCCTGACGATTATCTTTCATCATCTGTGTTGCCTGCATGGCGCACCTTCCTGGGAGCGGTGGCTGCAATCGAAGCGACAAGTTCCGCCACATGTGGCGTGGTGGTCGAGATCATGCCGCGCATGTCGGCGGCGTCTGCAGAAGCTGGCGCGACGATGCGGGCAAAGCCGAGCTTGCCGGCTTCCTTGATCCGCGCTGCGGTCAGTGACACAGGCCTGACAGCACCGGACAGCGCAATTTCGCCGAAGAACACCGCGTCAGCCGGCAGGACCGCACCCGTCATCGACGAAATGAGCGCGGCAGCGACAGCAAGGTCCGCGGCAGGTTCCTGCACACGCAGGCCGCCTGCCACATTGAGATAGACATCATGGCCCGAAAGCCTCAACCCGCCATGGGTTTCGAGCACGGCCAGCACCATGGCCAGGCGGCTCGGATCCCAGCCGACCACCGCCCGGCGCGGTGTGCCGAGCGCGGTCGGGGCCACAAGAGCCTGGATTTCCACCAGCACGGGCCGTGTGCCTTCCATGCCGGCAAACACGGCGGCTCCGGGCGCTGACAGATCGCGCCCCGCCAGGAACAGTGCCGAAGGGTTGGCGACCTCCGCCAGACCCTTGCCGGTCATTTCGAACACGCCGATTTCGTCTGTGGGGCCGAAGCGGTTTTTCTGGGCCCGGAGCACACGGAAGGCGTGGCCGCCTTCTCCCTCGAACGAGATGACAGCATCCACCATGTGCTCCACCACGCGCGGGCCTGCGATCTGCCCGTCCTTGGTGACATGGCCCACGAGGATGATGCAGGCACCGCTTGTCTTGGCGAAGCGGATCAGCGCCTGCGCCGAGCCGCGCACTTGCGTCACCGTGCCGGGAGCCGAGTCAACCTCGCCAGTCCACATGGTCTGGATCGAATCGATCACAACCAGCGCCGGCGCACCGCTGTGCGACAGGGTGGCGATGATGTCCTCGACATTGGTTTCGGACGCCAGTTCTACGGCGGTTTCCGACATGCCGAGCCGTTCCGCCCGCAGCCTTACCTGCGCAACGGCTTCTTCGCCGGACACATAGACCACCCTGTGCCCAGCTTTGGCCAGCGCGCCGCAGGCCTGCGTCAGCAGGGTGGATTTGCCGATGCCGGGATCGCCGCCGATCAGCAGCACCGATCCGCGCACGAAGCCGCCGCCCGTTACGCGGTCAAGCTCCGCCATGCCAGACATGGTGCGCGGCGAATCCTTGGTGTCGCCCTTCAGGCTTTCCAGCGGAAAGACCCGGCCCTTGGCCTTGCCGCTCATGGAGCGCCCGCCGCCGGGCAGGGGCGGGGCCGCGCCTTCCTCGACGATGGTGCTCCACTCGCCGCAGGCATCGCACTTGCCCTGCCAGCGCTGATAGACCGCGCCGCAGTTCTGGCAATTGAAGGACGATCCGCGCCGCGCCATCAGCTGAGCTTTCGAAAAAGTTTACGCGGTTTTTCGATCACAGCCTGCTCCGAACACATGATCTACGCGCCCACATAGCTGCGCTGGTAGCGCCGCCCAAGGCTGGTCAGTATTTCATAACCCACGGTTTTGGCGCTGGCACCGACTGTGTCGATGTCGAGTTCATCGCCGATCAGCACCACCTCGGCCCCGCGCACAGCGCTGCCAGTCGGAGCATCGCTCACATCTATGATGATCAGGTCCATCGAGACGCTGCCAGCAAACGGGCAGGGCACGCCGTTCAGCAACACATGGCCGCCTGGTGCAACATCCGTGCAGCTGGCATTGCGCGGATAGCCGTCGGCATAGCCCAGATGGATCGTCGCGAGATGGCGCTTTCCTTTTGCATGCCAGCGGCTGTTGTAACCGACGCCCTCGCCGTTTGCGACGGTGCGTGTCTGCAGGATGCGCGAGGTCAGCCGCAACACGGGCTTCATCGGATTGTTGCGCTGGGGTGTCGGGTTGCCGCCATAAAGGGCGAAGCCCGGCCTTGTCAGGTCATAGGGCGGTGCGATGTCCAGAAAATGCCCGGAGGAATTGAGCAGCGACTTCGCAACTTGCGGGAAAAGTTCCGCAACGGCGGCAAAGGCCTTGATCTGCCTGAGGTTTGCCGGGTCGTCCGGCATCTCCGCTGCGCTGAAATGGGTCATCACCAATCCCATGGCCAGGGTGTCCAACGCCCCGTCTGCTGACAGCTTCTCCGCTTCGGCCAAACTGAGGCCAAGCCGGTTCATCCCGGTGTCGACATGGATGGCGCAAGGCTGCTGGCGGCCCGAGCGGTCCCATTCGGCGATCTCGTCGACACTGCCCAGCACAGGCCGCGCATTGATGGCCAGAAGATGCTCGCCCGCACCGGGAAGAAGGCCGTTGAGCACGTAGATGATGGCGTCAGGGGCAACCTTCCGCACGCGCCGCGCTTCTGATAAATGCGCCACGAAAAAAGTATGGCAGCCCGCCTGTGCCAGGGCAGGGACCACCTGCTCGATGCCGCAGCCATAGGCATCGGCCTTGACCACGGCTCCACATTCCGCCGATGGCGCACGGGACGCGAGAAGCCGCCAGTTGGCCGCGATGGCACCGAGATCGATGGTGAGACTGGTGCCGAACTCGGAGGACGAAGAGATGTTCATCAGAATGCCGGGATGAAGGTGAAACCGCGAGCGACCGTCTGCAACGCTGGCACGTCGCTATTCCAGCCGTTCCGGCATGTGATCAGCCGCAGCCAGATCTGAAAAGCGCGTGACTTCCGCATCGAACTGCAACTGAACCGTGCCGGTCGGCCCATGGCGCTGCTTGCCGATGATCAGTTCGGCCTTGCCATGGATGGCTTCCATCTCGGCCTGCCATTTGAAATGCTCTTCCGTGCCGATCTTGGGTTCGCGGTTCTTCACATAGTATTCGTCGCGG
>JANMHN010000405.1:0-4996 GCA_031375185.1 Allobosea sp.
CTTTGCCGCCGGTCCGATGCAAGGTGCGAATATGGCATACCTTTCATCCCATCACCTCACATTCCCTTGAGCTCGCCCGGGCAAGTGGCGCGCGATGCAGTTCTGTTTACCGGTGCCTCGCGGATGGTCGCATCGAAAGTCGGCCGATGGTTTTCTGGAGACGTCCGGTGGCCAACACCGCCCGTTCAGGGTCAGATTCTTTCCGTCCGGTAGTGGCGAGCGCGCCGCGCCGTCCGCCATCATTGACGGTGCATCCGGCTCGCGCTCGCCACATTCAGCCCGTGAACGTTCCGCCATCAAGGCGATCAACGCTTGCGCGCCCTACACCGTGCCGGAGGAATTGCGCACGTGGGGCGGGTTCTGGGTCACTATCGGCTTCTGATCGCGATATCAGACGACGTCGCCATCCTGCTGCCCGACCCGCGTCAAGACGTTACCACCGCGATAGACCAGTTGAAGGCCGTGCTCTTCCTCCCAATCGCATGCGCAATAGACGAGGATGTAGAAAGGCGGCTCGCCATGCCGGGTGTCCTTCTTGATCTCGATCTCCCGGACAAACACATGCCTCCAGATCGCAGCTGGATCGACAATGGCCGCCATCACGAGCGCCTCGGGCCAGTCCGCGCCAATGGCTTCAAGAATGTCTTTGCAGGACGCCAGCACCGGCACGCCTGCGGCAGCGCGGTCCGCTGGCCCCAGCATCAGGAACGCATCCAGCGCAGCATCGATGGCATCGGCATCATCTGGCGTGATCGCATCGGTCAGCCCAGGCGAACTGAGTTCGACTGGGATCATCTGCCCGTCGAACAACGGAACCTCAATGGCGTCTGCCGTCCATGTGACGTCAAAGCGCCCCGGTTCGACGCGCCCGAGCCGGCGCGAGAGGAAGGCCTCGCGTCGCGGACGCGGCTTCGGGAACTCGAAGGCCCCGCTCAAGGCCGAGAAGGCGGCAAGCTTGTCAGCTTCGGTCTTGACAGCCCAAGGCGACAGCAGCCGGCTTAGTTCCTGGATGTTGGTGCGGATGGTGCGGCCATTCGCATTGATCTCCAGCGCCAGCACCGGAAAGGTTTCCGTGATGCGCACCGCGGTGTAGGTCGCTGTCGGCAGGCTGAACATCATCTCGCTCAGCGGCTGCCCGATCTTGAGTGTGTAGGCGACGGGGCCGCCCGGCTCTGGCGCGGCATTCGGCCAGTCCGGATGTGCCGTCAGGATGATGGCGATCCGGAGGCCGCTCTCGTCGGATGCTGCGAGTAGTGTCGTGGTGATAAAAGCACGAACGGCAGCGGGCCCCTTGCCGATGATGTCCACGAGGTTGATGTTCGCTTCCAAGGCTGTCTCGCTTCGCAGATAAAAACCCGTGTCTGTCCTCGCCTCTTTGAGGCAAAGCGACACTCAACACATGGATAAACCATGGCGCCCATTGATCAATCGATCATTCACCCCTGCGGCATCGACATCATGGTCATGCGCGGAGCGACGCTGCCTGACATCATGACGGCGCTCCAGGCCGCTTGCGGATTGTCAGCCCAGGACATGATTTGCCCCGGTGAGGACATCATGAAGCGGCTCGAGATTCTGCAAAGGCCCTTGCGCGCCAAGATCTACGCCCTGACGGGTGGCGATTTCGACTTCAAGGTCGACATCGATGGCCTGACACAGCGCAACTATGCTGAACTCGCCCGTGCTTTTGGTGCCGCACTCGGCAACGGCGTGGTCATTCTCGATGAGAGCCAACCAGACCCGTTTTCCGCGATCCTGATACGACCGGGCGTTACCGACACGCACGGCTACATCGATGATGCCGAGCCTGATGGCGCGGTTTTCCATCCCAATCACATCACTTCGTGACACCGCAGCGCTTTCTCGACTGCATGGCTTCCGCTAGCTTGATGATGTCGATGGATGCGGACGGAGGCCGCTGTTGCCAAAACCAAACCTGATCACCGAAGGCCTGACGCGCAGAGAGGCGGTCTTGTCGGGTGCCGCGCTGGGCTTCACCGTGTTGGCCCCTGCCATCGCGCGCTTCCTGCCAGTGCCATTCAGCGGGACTTGGTTCGCCAGGTTGATTGTGAGGATTGACTGACGCCAACACGTGCAGGGTCCGAAGGCTCCTCGCGCGACTTCGCCACGAAGTCGCGCTCCAGCCTTGTCCGCATCGTCGCGGCCAGCGCCACCCAGTCCGCATCGCACGGAACGATCTGCATGATGGACAGTTTCGCTGACGTCACGGATGTCAGGTTCAGGCGGCATTCTTTCTGGCCGCCGATCCAGCCGTGCGCCAAGTGTCATCAGATGCGCTGTGCCTGTGATGCTGGCGATCCAGGCGCAACAGCCGTTGTGGCCCGCTTTTTCAGCCGTTTCATGGGGGCGTAGCCGCGCCCAACCCCCGCCGGGCGATCTCCGCATCAAGCGTTTCGATCTCGATGCTTTGGGCATGCAGTCTGTCCAGTCGCCGTGGCAGCGAAAGCTGCAATCGCAAGGCCTCGTGCCTGAACCGCTCATCGAGCGGGCCGGGCGTTTGCCGCGCGTTTAGCCGCGCGGGGAGATCCAGGTTCAGCAGTCCCTGCACGGCGTGCAGCACGGCATCGTCCCAATCGGCGCGCTGGCTGTCCTTTGCCGTCTTGCGGACTTGTCCCAGCTGGCACTGAAACTGCGCCTCGTCGTCGAACGGCATGGCCGGATGCTCGTGCTTGCCTTGATCGAGCCATTCGCCGACGATCTGCGCACTGGATCTGAATTCAGACCAGACGCTGTGTCGGTCGAAATCCAGCTGTTCATGCGCTCGTTTGCGCCGTGCAAGGAGCAACGCATCCGGCCAAAGGAGCATCTCGCCAGGGTCTGGCTGCTGCGAGGTCAGCATGGGCAGGCCGCGTGCGCGGGCCTGTGCATCAAGGTCCACCCAGCGTGCATGCTCGCGGGCGGCGCTTTCAAGTCGCTGACCTGCATGGGCGACAACGATCGCGTCGAGGCGTTTCAGCCGCTCTTGAAAGCGGTTCGTGACGATGCCGGTGTTGATCAGGCTCGGCAATCCGAAGCGCTTGATCTTGTCCATGATGGCTGCAGTGCGCAGGTCCCAGTTGTTCGCGCCGGTTTTGCCGCTGATGTGGAGCGCCTGCTCCAGAAGCGAGGCGTAGTCCTCGAGCAGCGACACCTGTTGTTGATCACATCGCTCGATCTTCAGCCTGTCGATCATGCCGCGAAGGTCGGCAAGCGGGAACCCGAACGTGATCGAGACCCCCTGCCGTACCACTTCAACAGCCTGCGCCTGCCGCGCGCGCTGCAGGTTGAGTTCAGCGTCAGCCATGCCGCCTTGCGGTCGCGGCGGGGGCGGCGGCGAGGGCACATGCTCCGGGCCTTGCCAAAGCTCCTCGGGCGTGTGTGCCAGATGCGGCGGGCCCATGCTCCCGATCATGTCAGGCGGCAGATGTGCGATCGTCGCGAGCCTGCCGACAACGGGGCCGAGACCATTCGGCCCAACCGCCACAGCGCTGGCGCTGGCCAGCACGGCATGCACCCCCGCCTCGAATGCCGGATGATGGGGATGGTGACCAAAGCTGATGTTTTTCACCAGCCCGCTGCCTGGCGCACTCTCGGTGAACGACATCTCGCCGTCATTGACGACAGGCATGCCCCTGTTGGTGGTGTCTCCGGGAACCCAGCTGCCATCGGACAACTGCCGCACGACCGGATAGACCAGCCGCGCCTCATGCTCGGTCTCATCGGTGACCAGATAGCCCGTCATGAAAGGCCGGAAATGCTGTTCGATCACGACAAGAGGGATCAGGTCTTGAGCCCTGCCTTCCTCGCCTTCCGGGCCGAATGTGATGATGAAGAATTCACCGGCCATGCGACATGCGGATTTTCTGTTCTTGATAAACTGGTCAGGTGACACCGGCCTTGGCAAGCTGACACAGCTCTGCCCACCAAGCCAGAAGACATGAACGTTGCGAACCGCCCCGAGCGCGCCGATGATCAGGCAGTGGCGGATCAGCGGATCGCCCTCGACGTAAAGCTGCGTGATCAGCCGCTGCACGAAGCCCAGGCCGAACAGCGAAACGTGGATATGGGCCGGGCTCCACGAGTTCAGCGAGTTGCGCCAGGGATAGGCCCCGGTTAGACCGTCCGTAACGCGTCGTGCCCAGCCTCGTCCGTGATCGGTCGCCCGCATCCGCCAAAGGTGGGTTCGGTGGCAGCAAACCGGCCTCCAGACGCTCCGACCCGGTCATCTCGCAGGAATGCTGGATGGCCGAGCCAGACGTGCCTGCGCGGCAAGCCTGATGCCCGCGTTCGGTGTGCCGTAGCCGCCGTAGACGTCGCGCTGGACTAACGCGAAGGAGAACCCACCATCCAGCGTCGTCGTACAGGCCTGCAGGAAGACACGGTGACCGACAGACCCGCTCCCTCACTTCGGCGTCACGCCATCCCTGACCTTGGCCAGACGCGCCGTCTGCTCCGGCTTGTCGGTCGGGTGCTGGGCGACAAAGAACATGAAGTTGCCGCCGCTTTCCCACGCCCATGCCGCGCCGGCGACCGGCATGTTCGCGCCCGGTGGCGTGCGGCGATAGGCGACCGCCGCAACCGGGCCTTTCGCCGTCCGCTCGACACTCTGCGTCAGGATGGTGGCGTTTGGATATTGCTGCCGGATCATGGCGGCGACCTTCGTCACGTCGCGCGCCGCATCGAAGCGCTCGCCCGGACTTTGCGGAAACTGCGAGATCATGGCGAAGGACTGGCCGGGCGCCTCGTCCAATTGGTTTCCGGGGCCGTCGGTCAGCACAACCAAGCTGTTGGCGATGATGTGAGCGACGCGCATGCCGGCCATCTCCGTCAGCCGGAAGGGAACATCGCCAAGGCGCTGATCGGTGCTGCGCGGCGTCTCGACCACGCTGAGTAAGGCCGCCCGGATCGCGGCCGGATCGGCCCCAGTGACGCGATCCGGAATGGCCAGCGACACGCTGACATTGCCATGCTCGCCTTCGATGACGACGGTATGGTT
>JANMHN010000426.1:0-2291 GCA_031375185.1 Allobosea sp.
TTGCCGCTTGTCTGAAGCTGCTCATGACACCGTGCAGGCATGTCGTCAGATGTCAACCAAGTCCCACAGCACATAGACCCCCGTGAAAATCACCAGGGCGATGATGCTCGTGATGGCGGCTTTTCGCGCAAGCTGCGGCGAGACCGGAGCGCCAGGCTCGGTGCCTTTCTCGACCACGCCTTTTTCAAACTGGCTCTGAATATTCAACGGCAGGACACAGAACAACACTGTCCACCAGATGATAAAATAGACAGCGAAGCCGGCGAGAAATGACATGGCGGGTGTCCAGGTGGGAGAAGAACGAATTCGGCAGCATCAGATCGTGTCGAGAGCATGCCGCGAGCGGGAAACGTTGCCACTTCAAGCATGCTCCCATTTTCTACAGGCTGATCAGACCTGTTCCAGCTCGGTCAAAGTGCCGCAGAAATCCTTGGGGTGCAGGAAGAGCACCGGCTTGCCATGCGCGCCGATCTTCGGCTCGCCGTTCCCCAAAACGCGGGCACCCGCTTTCACCATCCGGTCGCGTGCGGCGATGATGTCATCCACCTCGTAACAGATGTGGTGAATGCCGCCATCCGGGTTCTTTTCGAGGAACTTCGCGATCGGCGAATCGTCTCCAAAAGGTTCCAGCAGTTCAATCTTGGTGTTGGGCAACTCGATGAACACGACCGTGACGCCATGTTCCGGCAATGTGACCGGCTGTGTCACCTTCGCGCCGAGTGTGCCGCGGTAGATCGAAGTTGCAGCCTCGATGTTGCTGACGGCAATCGCCACGTGATTGAGACGCCCGATCATGGAACCCCTGCCCTCAGACCTCGATCACCATCGCATGCACCACTGGCTTCTTGCCCCATTCCTCGTTGACAGCGCCCCGGACAGCCTTCTCGATCGAGGTGCGAAGACCATCAGCATCGCGGCGGCGCTGCTTGGGCATGTTCTCGACCAGGTCGAGCACGGCATCGTTGACCACATCCTCGAATGTGTCGCCTTCGTCAGTCTTGTCCGGCAGGCCCATGCAGGCGATCTCGAGATCACCCGCGATGTTGCCCTTGTCATCGATGGCGATGGCAACGGACACGATGCCCGCGAACGAGAGCTTGCGCCTGTCGGGGATCGTTCTGGTCGAGGCGGCAATCCGCATCATGCCATCCTGATAAATCCGCCCGGATGTCACATCATCAACCTTGCGCGGGCCGGAACTGTCCAATGCGATCATGTCGCCATTGTTGACCACGAGCACATGCGGAACCTTGAGTTCGGTCGCGAGTCTCGCATGTTCTGACAGGTGCAGTGGTTCGCCATGTGCGGGTATCGCGATGCGCGGGCGCACCCAGGCATACATTTGCTTCATTTCTTCACGGCGGGGATGGCCGGAGACATGCACAAGCGCCTGCCTGTCGGTGACAATCTCGATCCGTTGCTCAGCCAGGGCATTGTGGATCGCGCCGACGGCCTTCTCGTTACCGGGAATGGTGCGCGATGAGAAAATCACACGGTCGCCAGGGGACAAGGCGATCTCCGGATGCTCATCCATGGCAATCCGCGAGAGCGCGGCGCGTGGCTCGCCCTGGCTGCCGGTGAGCAAGGCGACGACCTTTTCGCGCGGCAGGTAGCCATAGGTCTGCGCGGACCGAAACTCGGGCAGGTTGTCGAGCATGCCACATTCGCGCGCGACATCGATGACGCGTTCCATGGCTCGGCCCACGACGACAACCTCGCGGCCACATGCTTCAGCCGCCTCGGCGACAGCGCGGATGCGCGCCACGTTCGATGCGAAAGTGGTCACGGCAACACGCCCCGGTGCCGAGGCGATCTGCTCGGCAAGGGTCTTGGCCACATCGGCCTCACCGGGGCTGATGCCCTCGCGCATGACGTTGGTCGAGTCGCAGATCATCGCCAGAACGCCCTCGTCACCGAGTTCTGTCAGACGCTTCTTGTCCGTCGGCCAGCCGACATGGCGCGTATCGTCGATCTTCCAGTCACCGGTGTGGACGACAAGACCCGCTTCGGTACGGATCGCCAGGCCACAGCTTTGCGGGATTGAGTGCGCCACCTTGATGAACTCGACAGAGAACGGGCCAAGCACGACGGGAACGCCGGGGACAACAACCTTCAGCGGAACCTTGGGCGCACCCGGTTCCTGCAGCTTTCGGGTCGAGATCAGGCCCGCGGCAAACTGTGTGCAATAGACAGGCGCGCGCAGCTTGGGCCAGAAGGTCGCCAGCGCGCCGATGTGGTCCTCATGCGCGTGGGTGATGAAGATCCCCAGCAGATCCTTGGAGCGCTCCATG
>JANMHN010000480.1:0-7049 GCA_031375185.1 Allobosea sp.
GACATCGACAGGGCCTATGATGTGGCGCTGACCCGCGCCATGGCGCGCGGCGTCGAGGTGCTGGCCTATGTCTGCGCGGTCACGGAGGATGCCATCACCATCACGGACCGGATTCCGCTGGTCGGGCGGCCAATGGCATGAGCTGCGGTGGCGGTCGGTTCAGTCCTTCAACCTGAAGATCAGGTTCAGACGCGTCTGTTTCTCGAGGTGATAGCCCGATGACTGCAGCATGGCTTTCAGATCGATGTTCCACTTGGAGGTCGAGTCCTCGATGATCAGGAGGCTTGGCCACAGCGGCCTGTTGCTCAGCTCGAGGAAGGGTTCGAGGATGAGGTCTTCGGCACCCTCGACATCGATCTTCATGCCGTCCACGTGGCTGAACCCTTCGCTGTGCAGCAAGTCAGCCAGGGGCACGGCAGGTGCCTTGACCGATTGCGCAGCAGATGTGCCGAGGGTGCGCACGCTGGACTCGCCTTCGTTCTGGGAATCCAGGAACAGGGTGAGTTCGCCTGCCTTGTCAGCCACGGCGCAGGCGACGGCCTTGATGGTTCCGAATGGATTGAGGCTGATATTGCAGGCCAGCCGGCCAAACACGCTCGGCTGCGGCTCCACGGCCAGAATGCGCGCGCCTGGTCCGGCCCGCGCCGCCACGAACAGCGAATAGGCGCCGACATTGGCCCCGATGTCGACGAACCGGTAGCCATCCGTAACCGTCTTCTCCGCAATATGGGCGCCGAGCGCAGCAAGCTCGTCCGTGTCGAAGAACTGCGGCATGAACAGCACGCGCTTCTCACAGACATTGCTCTGGGGATGGACACGCATGCGCGCGCCAAGCGCCTCGGTGTCGACGGGCTGGCCTTTTAGCGACGAGATCGCCAGGCGGCGCAGCAGAAAGGCCATGCGACGGCTCAGCCAGGCGCTGGAGCTGGCGCGGGTCTTGCCGATGGCCCAGGCCACGAAGCCTGTCGGGTGGAAGGCGCCGAAGGGAGGCGTATCGGACGAAGACTGGACCTTGATCATGACGCGGCATATCACCGCTCGTGATGTGGATAAAGGGCGAGCTTCGGCCCGCGTGCTGCCTTTGCGGCTTGTCCACCTCGATGTAACCCACCTCGATGTGACCTACATTGATGTGGCCTGGCTTTATGTCGCGCTGTTCACTTTACGTTGTGGCGATCTTGCGCGATAGGCTTGCGCGCCTACGTTGAGGCAGCACCATCCTGTCCGGAACGCCATGACCACAAACGATTCCATGATTGCCCGCAAGCGCTCCCATGACATCAAGCGCCATGGACCGGAAGCCTTTGCCGCGATGCGCAAGGCAGGCCGTCTGTGCGCGGAAGGCCTCGACATGATCGCGGCCCATGTCAGGCCAGGTGTCCTGACTTCGCATCTTGACAGGTTGATGTTCAACTTCGCCATTGACCATGGGGCCTATCCGGCAACCCTGAACTATCGCGGCTATCGCCATTCGATCTGCACGTCGATCAACCATGTCGTGTGCCATGGCCAGCCGGACGACAAGCCGCTGCGCGAGGGCGACATCATCAACATCGACTATACCGTCATCGTCGATGGCTGGCATGGTGATTCCAGCCGGATGTATGGGGTCGGCCAGCTCAACCGCAAGGCGGAACGGCTGTGCGAGATCACCCATGAATGCCTGATGCGCGGCATTGCGGCGGTCAGGCCCGGTGGGCATTTCGGCGATATCGGGCATGCGATCCAATTCTATGCCGAGGCGGAGCGCTGCTCGGTCGTGCGCGATTTCTGCGGCCACGGGCTTGGGCAACTGTTCCACGATGTGCCGAACATCCTGCACTATGGCGTGCGCGGCGAAGGACCCCGCATGGAGCCCGGCATGCTGTTCACCATCGAGCCCATGATCAACCTGGGCAAGGCCGCCGTGAAGGTGCTGAGTGACGGCTGGACAGCCGTGACGCGCGACCGTTCGCTCTCGGCCCAGTTCGAGCACACAATCGGCGTGACAGATACCGGTGTCGAGATTTTCACGCTGTCCCCGGCCGGTCTCGACTATCCCATCGGCAAGCCCGCGTGAACGTGTGGTCATGATGGTCCAACCCCAAGCCCATATCCGAACCCAACTACTGGCAGACATCAAGACCCCGTCACGCGCGCATGGCTGAGGGGCCTGCACCAGAGCCGCATTACACGGGCCATCGCGACAGGCTGCGCGAGCGGTTTTCCAGCGCCGGGCCTGATGCCCTTGCTGACTACGAGCTTCTGGAACTGGTGCTGTTCCGCTCGATCCCGCGCCGCGACGTCAAGCCCATCGCCAAGGATCTCATCCGGCGCTTCGGCTCTTTTGCTGAAGTTGTCGCTGCGCCCGTCAATCTGCTCACCGAAGTGCCCGGCGTGGGCGAGGCTGTGGCCGTCGATCTCAAGATCGTGGCGGCGGCCGGACAGCGGCTGGCGAAAGGGCAGGTCACGAAGCGCCATGTCCTGTCCAGTTGGTCGTCCGTGATCGATTACTGCCGCGCCGCCATGGCGTTCGAGGAGCGCGAGCAGTTTCGCATCCTGTTCCTGGACAAGAAGAACGCCCTGATCGCTGACGAGGTGCAGCAGGTCGGCACGGTTGACCACACGCCGGTCTACCCGCGCGAGGTGGTGCGCCGCGCACTCGAATTGTCATCGACCGCGATCATCCTGGTCCACAACCACCCGTCGGGTGATCCGACGCCGAGCCAGGCGGACATCAAGATGACCCGCGAGATCATCGACGTGGCGAAAGCCATGGGCATCACGGTCCATGACCACATCATCGTGGGCCGCGACGGCCATGCCAGCTTCAAGGGCCTGCGGTTGATGTGAGGGGCGGCTGTTTGCCTCTGGCATCGGACGGGACGCGTCTCTATTGTGCGGTTCGGATCAGTGGGCAAATCAGTTGGCAGGAGAGCGTGATGGCCGAAAAAGGCGTGCCACATTTTCACAATGAGGCCGGGGTGCCAAGCGTGCGGGTGGGCTCAAAGGAGTTCATGTGCATCGGGGCCAAGCCGCCGTTCGACCATCCGCATGTGTTCCTCGACATGGGGTCGGGCACCGAGATCATCTGTCCGTATTGCTCGACGCTCTATGTCCACGACGCGTCTGTCGGTGCGGGGCATGCCTCGCCGGCTGAATGTGAATGGCATGATCCTGCCGTCATGGCAGCCTGAGTCCCACCACGCAGCCTTGTCATGAGCACACGTCCGGTCCTGATCGCCGGGGCCGGGATTGCCGGCCTCACGCTTGCCTGTGCGCTCGCACGCAAGGGCGTTCCGGTGGTCCTTGCCGAGCGAAAGCCGGGTTTTGCCGAAGCCGGTGCCGGACTGCAGCTTTCGCCGAACGCAACCGCCACGCTCCTGCGCCTTGGCCTTGGTGGTGAGGTCGGCCGCTATGCCATGGCACCGCGCAGGCTTGATCTGAGGCGCTGGGCCGAGCCGCGCGCCTATGCCGGCATGGCGATGCAGGACACGCCCGAGGCTGATGGTGCGCCCTTCTGGTCGATGCGGCGAGCTGACCTGCAAACCGCGTTGCTGGATGGATTGCGCATGTTGCAGGGCGTCAGGCTGCTTGTCGGGCGCGGGGTTGTGGGTGCCGTTCAACATGCCGGTGGCGTGGTCACGACGCTGGAGAATGACCGCGGGCAACGCGAGGACATCGACGCGTCCGTGCTGATCGGCGCCGATGGACTGTGGTCAAGCGTGCGCCGCCTGTCCGGTGACAAAGGCGTGCCGCGTTTCCTGGGCTATGAAGCCTGGCGCACCATGCTGCCTCAGGCCGCCGTTCCGGCCTTTGCCCGCGCGCCATCCGTCAACCTCTGGCTCGGGCCCTCCGGGCATGCGGTGCATTATCCGGTCGATGCGGGCAGGCTGGTCAACCTCGTCGTGATCCGCAACGGGCAGAATGCGTCCGAAGGATGGAGCCGGGCTGGTGATCCGGCGCAACTTGCGCCTCTCGCTGCCATGGCCGCCGCCACGCTGCGGGATATGATCAAGGCCGCGCCAGGCTGGCAGGTCTGGTCGCTGTTCGACCGTGCCCCGGCCCAGATGGTGAAGGGCAGGATCGTGCTGATCGGGGATGCGGCGCATCCTGTGCTGCCGTTTCTGGCGCAGGGCGCGTCGATGGCTGTCGAAGATGCCGGGGTTCTGGCGCAACTGCTTGCCCCCGCTCTGGCTCAACCGGACAACAGCGCCGTGATCGATGCAGCGCTGGCCAAGTTCGCGAAGTCCCGGCAGCGCCGCGTGGCCAAGGTGCAGGACGCGGCACGCAGCAATGCCCGCATCTATCATGCGGGGTTTCCCGTGGCACAGGCGCGTGACTTCATGCTGCAAAGGCTTGGTGATGCGGGGATGCGCAAACGCTATGCCTGGCTCTATGGCTGGCGCATGTCTCCTGACTGATCAGAGCCGGGAGCGGGTGCCCTTGACGCAACGCCGCGAAGCAACGACACCGCAGGGGATGCCCGCCCTCATCCGTCTCTCGCTGCGCGATTTCCGCTCCTACGCCGACATGAGCGTGGATGTGTCAGCGCCTGTCGTGGCGCTGGCGGGGGAGAACGGGGCTGGCAAGACCAATGTGCTGGAGGCGATTTCGCTGCTGGCACCGGGGCGCGGTCTGCGCCGGGCGGACTTTGCCGACATGGCAAGAGGCGGCGGTGCTGGCGGCGGTGCTGGCGACGGCACGGGTGGCTTTGCGGTTTCGGTCACGCTGGATGACGAGACGCAGATTGGCCTTGGTCTTGGCGAGCTGGACGAGGCTGGGCGGCGCAGCCGCATCCAGCGCATCAACGGCGTGCCTTCGCCCACGCTGACTGCCGCAACGGAGTATGCGCGCGTGGTCTGGCTGACGCCGGAACAGGACGGGCTGTTCCGTGGCTCTGCCGGTGACCGCCGCCGCTTTCTCGACAGGTTCGTGCTGGCCATCGATGCCGAGCATGGCGCGCGGGTCAATGCACTAGAGCGCGCCTTGCGCGACCGCAACCGCATTCTCGAGGAGCGTGCCCATGACACGGGCTGGCTGGATGCCGTGGAGCGGCAGGTGGCCGAACTTGGTGTTGCGGTCGCCGCAGCCCGCGCCGAGACCGTGAACAGGCTGGGTGCGCTGATCGCCGAGACGCGCGATGACGCGTCACCGTTTCCCTTCGCCATGCTGACGCTGGAGGGCGAGATCGATGCGCTGGTGGCGACCTTGCCCGCTGTCGATGCCGAAGACCGGTACCGTGTGCTGCTCAGGCAGGCCCGCGCGCGTGACAAGGCTGCCGGACGCACGCTGATCGGTCCGCACGCATCTGATCTCGTTGCACGACATGGCCCGAAGGACATGCCGGCCGGGCAGGGCTCGACCGGCGAGCAGAAGGCGCTACTGGTCGGGCTGGTGCTGGCCCATGCGCGGCTCGTGCAGGCGATGAGCGGGATCGCGCCCATCGTGCTGCTGGACGAGATCGCGGCACATTTCGATCCGCGCCGCCGTGCCGCGCTCTATGCCGTGCTCGGCGAGCTTGGCGCTCAGGTCTGGATGACGGGTGCCGACGAGAGCCTGTTCGGCGATCTGCCGATGGGTTCTGCAAGATTTGTCGTGACACCTGGCAGACTGGATCCGTTGCACTGAAAATCTCGCGGCATTGCGTGTTCAAGGACCTGGTTATTTTGCGTCATCTCTTTGCATAGGCTAAGCACCCCACCGGGAAGGCTGGCAAAAGCGAACCAAGGGGCTGTTGTGAACCACTATATTGCGCGCATTCCGATGAGCCTTGCGGTTCCGGAGCAGATGCACTGGGCCATCAAGGATGTGCTCGAAGGCGAATACGAGGCCGGATATGACGGCGTTGGGCTGGACATCCTTGATGTCGGGGCGAATGTCGGTTCGTTCGCGCTCTGGGCCACCGCCCGCTGGCCCGGAAGCGTTGTGACCTCCTACGAGCCGCATCCCGGCACGTTTGCGTTTCTCAAGCGAAATACCGAGCGCCGCCGCGACATCATCCCCGTGAATGCGGCGCTGTTTCCGGGCGGGCATACAAAGGCGACCTTCATGAGCCGCTTCGCTGGGGATGGCGAGTCAGGCCTTGCCGCCTATGCGGGCGATACGTTCGTGGCGGGCGCGCAAGGGGAAAGCTATGAGGTTGCGGTGGTCGATCCGGCCAGCTTGCCATCGCCCGACATCGTCAAGATCGACATCGAGGGCGGAGAGGGCGACGTGCTCGACCACATCAACCTCGCCAACACCTCGCTGGTGCTGCTCGAATACCAGAACCGCAAGAACAAGCTGCAACTGGAAGCCCGCCTTGGATCTGACTTCGATCTCGTAAACACGCTTGAATATGCTTGGGAGCCGCTTCTCAGCCAGGACTGCTACCGCGCCGACCTTGCAGGGGATGTCTATGGGCGCATGTTTGCCGCGCGCAGGGGGCTGACGCGAATGGTGAAGCGGGGTTGACGAATCAGCCTGCCGCACCCTGCCTTTTACCAACCGCCCCACGAATCCTCATCCTGAGCCCGTCGAAGGACGAGTTCCAGCCGGTGCATCGTTGAAGCTCCTCCTTCGACGGGCTCAGGATGAGGATGTGTGATGTCGATGGATTGCTTCGCTGCACTCACAAATGCCTTGCAAACGACAGCGCCAGCACGGGCGCGAACAGGCTCAGGTCCTGCACCGCCGCATCATCATAAGCGTGCTCAACGTCGAGCACGTTCATGGTGCCGATCACCTTGCCGAACGCGATGACGGGGATGTTGATGCACGAGCCGCAGCCGAGACTTTGGATCAGCGCATGATCGGGAAAGGCCCAGCGGATGTCCGCCATGGTCCGCCCATGCCACGGCTGGAGACCATCGATGACATGCTTGCCCCACGGGGTCGGCCCCATCGGCTTGCGGCCTGAGACCGGATATTCCGCCGGGTGGGAGGTATAGATGCGTTCGACCTCGCGCCCGCCCTCCACCACGATCAGGAGCGTGAACAGCCTGTGGCCCGCCAGTGCCTTCACGGAGCGGTCCACCTGCTCATAAAGCGACTGCGGACCAGCGCCCCTCGCCAGCGTGTGGGCACAG
>JANMHN010000038.1:0-7404 GCA_031375185.1 Allobosea sp.
CTCGAAGAAGAACGGCTCGAAAGTGCCGATGCCTGACGCATGAAACGCGGCATTGTCCGCTGCGGCATCTGAGCTTTCCAGCACAAGCATGGAGAAGCCCTCGCCTCTTGCGAGCGCATCGCGCACGAAAGCGCCAAAGGAGAAATGCCCCGGCGCATGTTCAGGGATCAGCCTGGCTTCGCCGACCGTGATGATTTCGAGGAAGGTGCCGGGAAACTGGACGATCCGGTTGTGGGTTCCCCAGGGATGGCGGTTGCGCGCGCCGACCTTGAACCCGAGCTGTTCGTAGAACGCGCCGGCCTCTTCGAGATCGTGGACGCCCAGCACGAGGTGATCGAGGCCCCGAGCCGGCATCACACCAGCCGGCTTTGCGTCTTGGCTGCATCGATGAAGCTCGCGAACAGCGGATGCGGCTCGAACGGGCGGGATTTCAGTTCCGGGTGATATTGCACGCCAATGAACCAAGGATGATCCGCATACTCCACCGTCTCGGGCAACAGGCCATCGGGCGACAGACCGGCAAAGCGCATGCCTTTGGCCTCAAGCATCTGGCGATAGGCCATGTTGACCTCGTAGCGGTGGCGGTGGCGCTCCGAAATCGTGGTTGCGCCATAGATGCCGGCTATGCGGGAGCCGGGCTCAAGTGTCGAGGCATAGGCACCCAGCCGCATTGTTCCGCCCAGATTGCCGCCTGCCGCCCGCGTCTCGAGTTCGTTGCCCTTGAGCCATTCTGTCATCAGTCCAACGACAGGCTCGGTGGTCGGCCCGAACTCCGACGAGTTGGCAGCGGCCACACCGGCGAGCGAGCGCACCGCTTCGATCACCGCCATCTGCATGCCGAAGCAGATGCCGACATAGGGCACCTTTCGCTCGCGCGCGAACTGCGCCGCGCGGATCTTGCCTTCCGCCCCCCGGATGCCGAAGCCGCCTGGAACGAGAATGCCATGGACATGCTCAAGGAACGGCGACGGGTCTTCCTTCTCGAACACCTCGCTCTCGATCCAGTCGAGATTGACCTTGACCCGGTTGGCGATGCCGCCATGTGTCAGGGCTTCGATCAGCGATTTGTAGGCGTCCTTCATGCCGGTGTACTTGCCGACGACGGCAATCGTGACTTCGCCCTCCGGCGCATGGATGCGCTCGGAAATCTGCCGCCAACCGGAAATATCTGGAGCTTGTGCGCCGCCATCCATGCCGAAGGCGGCCAGAACCTCAGTGTCCATGCCCTCTGCATGGTAGGCAAGCGGCACATCATAGATCGAGCCCAGATCGCGCGCCTCGATCACCGCTGTCGGGCGCACATTGCAGAACAGCGCCAGCTTGCGGCGCTCTTCGACCGGAATGGCGCGATCCGTGCGGCAAAGGAGGATGTCGGGCTGGATCCCGATGGAGCGCAACTCCGCCACCGAATGCTGCGTGGGCTTGGTCTTGAGTTCGCCAGCGCTGGGGATGTAGGGCAGAAGCGTGAGGTGGATGTAGATCACCGTGCCGCGCTTCTGCTCCTGGCCGACCTGGCGGATCGCTTCAAGGAAAGGCAGGCTCTCGATGTCTCCCACCGTGCCGCCGACTTCGACCAGCACGAAATCATAGTCGTCATTGCCTGCCAGCACGAAATCCTTGATCGCATTGGTGACGTGCGGAATGACCTGAATGGTGGCGCCAAGATAGTCGCCCCGCCTCTCCTTGGTCAGGATGTCCATGTAAATGCGGCCGGTGGTGATGTTGTCGTTGCGCTGGGCCGCGCGCCCGGTAAACCGCTCGTAATGGCCCAGATCGAGGTCGGTTTCCGCGCCATCATCGGTCACGAACACCTCGCCATGCTGGTAAGGGCTCATCGTGCCGGGGTCGACGTTGAGATACGGGTCGAGCTTGCGCAGGCGAACCTTGTAGCCGCGCGATTGAAGCAACGCGCCAAGAGCAGCGGAGGCGATCCCTTTGCCGAGAGAGGAGACCACGCCGCCGGTGATGAAGATGTACCGGGTCATGGGAATCCGCCTTTAAACCTGTTCATGCGATTCGGGGAGCGCAGCTTTGAAGGCGCGCCCTGCATGTCGAGCTTGTCCACACAAGAGAAGGGCCGGACGAAGGGATGCCCGTTCAGTCCGTGCCTGGATCAGTGCGATCGCGTCACTGCACCGGTGCGGCTGGCCTTGGCGGCTGTGCGCCGCTCTGGTCCTGCAACTGGCGCAACTGGTCAAGCACATTGCTGCCCGGCGCTGGTGCGGACGGGCCGCCCGGAACGGCGGGGACAGCAGGCGCGGCTCCATCTAGAATGGAACGGGGCGCACGGCTTTGCGAGGCCATCACCGACAGGATCAGGCTCGTGGCGAAGAAAACCGCTGCCAGAATGGCTGTCGTGCGGGTCAGCGCATTGGCCTGGCCGCGGCCTGTCATGAAGCCCGACACACCGCCACCGCCGCCGCCAAGACCCATGCCACCCTCGGAGCGCTGGAGCAGGACGACGATCACAAGCGCGACCACGACGATCAGGTGAATGACGATGAGGACTGTCTGCATGATTTCACGGATATGGGAGGCGGGGTGGCGAACTGCCAGCCCTCATGTTGTGCGGCGGCATTAGCATGCGCGCATCGCCAAGCCAAGGCGTGCAACGCATCTCGCACAAGACGTGCCGGGCTTGCAGGCCTGCGCATTTTCTGGTGGTGACAATCTTGCATCGCGATGCCATCCGGCAACTGCTTTGCCCCCGAACCTGCGGAGAGACTGAAATGAGCGTTGCCAACGGGCGGCTTTTGCTTGCGACACCCGGACCCACCAACATTCCGGACCGTGTGCTGCAGGCCATGATGCGGCCTGCCGAGGAACTGCACACGCCGGCCATCGTCGACCTGACCTTCACCTTGCTGAGCGACCTTCAGCGGTTGTTCAGGACCAGCGGCCAGACCTATCTTTATGCCTGCAATGGCCATGGGGCCTGGGAAGCGGCGCTCACCAATGTGCTGTCTCGCGGAGACAAGGTTCTCGTGCTCGCCAGCGGCCGCTTCGCGACCGGCTGGGGCGAGATGGCGGCTTTCATGGGCGCTGATGTCGAAATCCTGCACGGTTCATGGCGTGCGGCCGTTGATCCGGTGGCTGTCGAGGAACGGCTCCGCCAAGACACCGCGCATGCGATCAAGGCCATCCTGATGGTGCAGATCGATACGGCATCAGGCGTCGTCAACGATGTCGCGGCTGTCAGGAAAGCCATCGATGCTGCAGGCCATCCCGCGCTTTACATGATCGACGGCGTGGCCTCGCTGGCCTGCATGCCCTTCGAGATGGACACGTGGGGTGTCGATGTCGCCATGTCGGCCTCCCAGAAGGGTTTGATGACCTCGCCGGGCCTCGGCTTCCTCGCAGCCAACGACAAGGCGCACGCAGCGCACGAACGCGCCAACATGAAAACGCCCTATTGGGACTGGACCGCGCGCAGAAGTCCGCTGCACTACATGAAGCATTGCGGCACCCCGCCCGAACACCTGATGTTCGGCATGCGCGCCGCCATGGACATGATCTTCGAGGAGGGGCTTGAAGCCGTCTGGCGTCGCCATGAGCTTCTCGCCGGAGCAACGCAGGCCGCAGTCGCGAAATGGACCGAGGGCCAGATCCTGTCCTTCAATGTTCTCCATCCATCCGAACGCGCGGCCTCCGTGACGCCGGTGCTGAGCAGCACCGCCGAAGCGATCGGAACCTTCACGCGCACCATGTGCGGCGTGACGCTCGGTCTCGGCATTGGCGATCTGAGCGGCAAGGCCTTCCGCATCGCGCACATGGGCCATGTCAACGCGCCGATGGTGCTGGGAACCCTCAGTGCTGTCGAGATGGCGCTTCAGGCGCTGGACATTCCTCACGGCAGCGGCGGCACGGCGGCGGCCATCGCACATCTCAGCGCCGGGGTTGCGGGCGACACCTTGCATCTGGCCCCGTCATAATCGGCTCGCCTGTCACCCGGGGGCAAGAGCTTTACGACGTCACATGATGCGAAATGAGCTCACCCCACCGCCTTCACGATGCCGAGAAAATCCGCTGCCTGCAGGCTTGCGCCGCCGACCAGCGCTCCGTTGACATTGGGTAGCGCCATGAGTTCGGCGGCATTGGAGGGCTTGACCGAGCCGCCATAGAGAATGCGGACCTTGGCGGCTTCCGTCTTGCCGATGAGCTTGCCAAGCTCGGTGCGGATCTCGGCGTGTATCTCGGTGACATCCGCCATGGTCGGGATCTTGCCGGTGCCGATGGCCCAGACGGGCTCATAGGCAATGACGATGGCGCTCCCTGACACGCCCTGCCCTGCAGTTCCTTCCGGCACCGAACCGCGCAGTTGCCTGCGCACCACGGTGACAGCCTTGCCACCCTCGCGCTCAGCCAGGGTCTCACCGATGCAGATGATGGGCGTGAGGAACGCGGCAAGCGCGGCTTCGGCCTTGGCCTTCACCTCTGCGCTGATTTCAGCGTGAAGCGTGCGCCGTTCGGAATGGCCGACGATGACATAGGCAGCACCGGCGTCGACAAGCATCGCCGCAGACAGATCGCCCGTGAACGCGCCGGACGGCTTTGCATGGCAATCCTGCCCGCCCGTAAAGATCCCCGTGCCGATCAGGGCGGACGTCATCGTGAACAGCAGCGTCGCAGGCGGGCAGACCAGGACATCGACCTTGCCGCGTGTTTCAGCGTCATATCCACGCCCGACCTCAACGGCAGTGGCCAGCGCGGCTTTCAGGCCGTTCATCTTCCAGTTGCCGGCAACGAGGGGTCTGGGCTTTGTGCTCATGGCGGGTGCTTTCGTGATGCGCTCGCATCACCGTTAGCAACCGTGGCCCTGGTCTGCAATTGCCTGATTGCGGAGGAACATCCGGCTCCCTATAAGTCCGGCAAAAGATCAGGAGCCTGTTTGCCGCCATGATGATGCAGGGAATTCGCAATGCAGGCCAGACATGGCTGGGCAAGCTCCTCGTCGCCTTCCTGTTTTCGTTGCTCATCGGATCCTTCGCGATCTGGGGCATCGGTGATATTTTCCGCGGTGGTGGCCGCAACACGGTTGCGACGGTCGGCAAGACCGAGATCGATCTTGAACGTGTCCGTTCCGCCTATCAGACCGAAATCCAGCGGCTTTCACGACGTTTCCGGCAGAACATCACGCCCGAGCAGGCGCGCATGTTCGGCATCGACCAGCAGGTTCTCTCGAGGCTGGTTACGGAGGCCGCGCTGGACAATGATGCCGCCTCACGTGGGCTCACGATCAGCGACGCAGTCGTGGCGCAGTCGATTCTCGATGATCCCAATTTCAGGAATTCATCAGGCCAGTTCGATCGCGGCATGTTCAACGAGGTGCTTCGTCAGTCCGGTCTCAACGAGGCGCTTTATGTGCGCGAGCAGCGCGCCGCCATCCTGCGGGGCCAGGTCGCCGAGGCAATTTCAGGGTTGAGCAGCGCGCCCTTGGCGGCGCAGGAGGCGGCGCACCGCTACCGCAACGAACAACGTGTGATCAGCTTCATCGAATTGCCGTCAACAGCGGTCGGCACCATCCCCGATGCCACCGATGATGTCCTGCAAAAATTCTTCGAGGAGCGGAAAGCCTCGTTCCGCGCGCCCGAATACCGCACGGCGCAGGTTCTGGTGCTGACACCGCAAACCCTTGCAGACCCGTCGGCGGTGTCAGACGCGGATGCACTGGCTCATTATGAGCGTATCAAGGCACGCTTTGGGACGCCCGAACGCCGCACCGTGCAGCAGATCGTGTTTCCGACCATCGCGGATGCGGCAGCGGCCCTGGCAAAGATCAAGTCCGGAACCGGTTTTGACGACATTGCGCGCGAACGGAACGTGTCCGACGCGGACCTGACGCTTGGCACCTTCGCGCGGACAGACATACTGGATCAGACCACGGCGGCTGCGGCGTTCGCGCTGCCGCTCAACACGGTGAGCGAACCCGTGGCAGGTGCCTTCGGATTTGCGCTGCTGCGCGTCACGGCCATCGAGGCAGAGGCCCTGCGGCCGTTTGCGCAGGTTGCAGCGGAGGTGCGCACGGATCTGGCGACCAGCGTGGCAGTGCGCAATCTGAGCGACATTCACGACAAGGTCGAGGATCAGCGTGCAGGGGCCAAGCCGCTGGCCGAGATTGCCAGGGATCTGAAACTCGCCGTGGCGACGGTCGGCCCCATCGACCGCACACGCCAGCTTGCGGCCTCTGGTCAGCCCCAGCCTGCCATTGCTGCGCTTGAACAGGTTGTGGACGCCATGTTCCGTGCTGATGTGGGCACCGACAACGAGCCTGTGCGCACGCGCGACAATGGCTATGTCTGGTATGACGTGTCGACCATCGAGCCAGCCCGAGACCGGACGTTCGAGGAGGTCAAGGCGCAGGTTCTGACCCAATGGCGTCAGGACGAGACCATGGCGCGCCTTCAGGCCAGGGCGCGCGAACTGACCGACAGGCTTGGCAAGGGCGAGGCATTCGAGGCCGTGGCGGCCAGTGCGGGTGCCGACATCAGGACATCGCCTGCCCTGACGCGCACCAGCAGCCTGCCGGAGTTCCCCGCCAATGTCTTGACAGTCGCCTTCGGGACGCCTGTGAATGCGGCGGCTTCCGCTGATCTGGGCATGGCGCGTGGCCGCATGGTGTTCAGGGTCATGTCAGCCTCGGTGCCGCCTTTCCTGCGCACGACGCAGGAGGCAGACGGCGTTGCGAACCAACTTGGCATTGCGATTGGAGATGATCTGCTGTCGCAATATGTCAGCGCTCTGCAGGCGACGCTCGGTGTCAGGGTCAATCAGCAGGTGCTCCGCAATGCCACCGGTGGTGGGGATAGCTGAACCGTGCGGCCAGACGCGACCGATTTCGACGCGTTTGCCACGCGGTACGCCGCAGGACGCGGGCAGATCGTGCGCGATGTGCTGGTGTCGGACTGCGAGACGCCTGTCGCGGCCTTCCTGAAGCTCAGGGCCTTTGCCAAGGGAGCCGCGTTCCTGCTCGAGTCCGTCGAAGGCGGCGCCGTGCGCGGCCGCTATTCGATGATCGGGCTTCAGCCGGACCTGATCTGGACCTGCGACCAGGGGATTGTCCACCTTGCGAGGCCCCTTGCCGCTGATCCGGAACCTGTGCGTCAGGATCAGGACGCCTTTGCCAGCTTGCGGGAACTGCTGGCCCAAAGCGGTCTTGACACCGATGATACGGGCCTGCCGATGGCTTCCGGGCTGTTCGGCTTTCTTGGCTACGACATGGTGCGGCTCATGGAGCGGCTGCCTGCGCGCAAGAGCTCTGGCCTCGGGCTGCCTGATGCCGTCCTGATCAGGCCAACGGTGATGGTGATCTTCGATGCGGTGCGTGACGAGATGTCGGTTGCCGCCTCCGTGCGCCCCTCTCCCGCCGTGCCGGCGCGGGCGGCTTTCGAGGTGGCACGGGACAGG
>JANMHN010000050.1:0-17053 GCA_031375185.1 Allobosea sp.
AGCGGACAATTCCGACTTTGGACTCGCCACAATGGCGTCGCGCATTTCCGGAGCCATGCAGCGCCAGCGGAATGGAGTCCGGAATCCAGACAATATGTTGCGCGAAGCGCGCCTGATGCGTTCGCTGCGCTCACAGAACAATGGCTGGGTTCCGGGTTCCGATCCGCTGCGCTTCTCGGCCCCGGAAACGCGCAGGAGAGTTTTCCGCAACCTGCTAGAATAGCCGCTTGTCGGCGCTGTCGCACATGTCCGCCACCACACACAGCCCGCACAGCGGCTTTACAGCCTTGCAGGTGTAGCGCCCGTGCAGGATCAGCCAATGATGGGCGTGGATGCCGAACTCATCCGGAACGGCTTTTTCCAGACCCATCTCGACCGCGTAGACATTCTTGCCAGGCGCGAGACGCAAGCGGTTCGACACCCGAAAGACATGCGTGTCGACTGCATGGGTGATGTGCCCGAAGGCCATGTTGAGCACGACATTCGCCGTCTTGCGGCCAACACCAGGCAACTTTTCAAGCGCCTCACGGTCCGCCGGAACCTCGCCACCATGCGCGTCGATCAGCATCTGCGAGAGCAGCATCACGTTCTTCGCCTTGGTGCGGAACAGGCCGATGGATTTGACATATTCACGCACCGCATCCTCGCCCAGCGCCACCATCTTTGCTGGCGTGTCGGCGATGGCGAACAGGGGCCGTGTGGCCTTGTTGACGCCCACATCCGTGGCCTGCGCCGACAGCACCACAGCGACCAGCAGCGTATAGGCATTGACTGATTCAAGCTCGCCCTTGGGTTCGGGATTCTTAGCCTGGAAACGCTCGAACAGGGTGCGGATTTCGGCAGGCGAGCGCGGCTTGACGCCTGCCTTCCTGCTTGCTGACTTTGATGCGGTGCGTGTGGATTTTGTCGCGGACGCTTTTGTCGCGGATTTGGGAGGCTGGTGTGCTGGAATGGCTCTGTTATAGTTCGCCCATGAGCCAGCGCCACCCGAATCCCGCGACGATGCACGATGCCGATGCGACGATTTTCGCGGCGGTGATCAGGCCCCACCGCTCGCTCGGCCAGCAGGGTTTCCGGCTGGTGATGACGCTGGTCTGCCTTGCCAGCGTCGTCTCGTCGATCCCGTTCATCATCGCGGGTGCCTGGCCTGTTGCCACATTCTTCGGGCTCGACGTGGTGGCGCTCTACATCGCCTTCCGCGTCAACTTCAAGGATGGCCGCGCCTTCGAGGAAGTGGCCGTTTCGCCGGTCAAGGTCATGCTGGCCAAGGTCACACCGAAAGGCGAACGTGCCGAGTGGCGCTTTGACACGATCTTCACCAAGCTCGAGCGGCAGGATGACGAGGATTACGGCCTGATGCGCCTCAATGTCGTTTCGCGCGGTCAATCTGTGCCCGTGGCGCAGGCGCTTTCTCCGGGCGAGCGGGCGAGTTTTCATGACGCACTGTCAGGCGCTTTGGCGCAGGCGAAGGGCGGGTAACTGCCCGTCATTGCGATTTCTGCGAAGCAATGAAGCAAGCAGGTCTTGCCGCCCCACGATCCTCATCCTGAGCCCGTCGAAGGAGGAGTTCCAGAGTTGCGCAAGCTGGAGTTCATCCTTAGACGGGCTCAGGATAAGGATCGTGGGTGACATCAGGATGGATGGGTTCGCTCAAGTTGCAGCAACACCAAACGCAAATCGGGTGTCGCCACCTCCCGCAATCCCTTAGAACCTGATCCTGACAGCCAAGGGATCATGACCATGACCGTTTCACCGGCCTTCACGCTCACCGCGCCGCAGCCCGTCACCTCGCTGACGACGGCGCAGGGTGATTACGAGATCGTGCGGCGAATCCTTGCCATGATCACGGAGGGCTGGCGCGACCAGCCGGGCGTGGAGGCGATCGCGGACCGCGTGGGCCTGACCACAGACGAGACACACCTGGTCTTCCGGCGCTGGTGTGGCCTCACGCCGAAGGCGTTCCTGCAGGCGGTCACGCTCGATCAGGCGAAGCGGCTCCTGTCGCAGGACGCCAACCTGCTTGATGCCGCACTCGATCTTGGCCTGTCAGGTCCGGGGCGCCTGCATGACCTGTTCGTCACGCACGAGGCGATGAGCCCCGGCGAGTGGAAGACCGGCGGCAAGGGCCTTGTCCTGCGCTACGGCTATCACCCATCTCCGTTTGGCGAGGCGCTGATCGTGGCAACGGCGCGCGGACTTGCGGGCCTCGGCTGGGTCGACCAGAAGGACACCGCCGGCACGGCATCGGGCACCGGCAAGCCTGCGGGCGGCAGGGCCGGTGCGCTGGCCGACATGGTGCGCCGCTGGCCGAACGCAACCTATGTGGAGGATCAGGCCGGGACTGAGGCACTGGCCACGCGGATCTTCGATCCGGCGCAATGGCTTGAAGAGCAGCCTTTGCGCATTGTCATGATCGGCTCCGATTTCGAGGTGCGCGTCTGGGAGCAGTTGCTGACCATCCCAGTCGGCAAGGCCACGACCTATGGTGCCATCGCTGGCCAGATCGGCAAGCCCAAGGCCGCACGGCCCGTGGGGGCCGCGGTGGGGCGCAACCCTCTCTCCTTCGTGGTGCCTTGCCACCGCGTGCTCGGTTCGACCGGCGCGCTGACCGGCTATCACTGGGGCCTGACGCGCAAGCGCGCCATCCTGGGCTGGGAGACAGGAATCTCAGCAGCATAAGGCTCAGCGCCTGGGTTTTGCCTCCGCCGCCGGATTGAGCCTGGCACGCAGGGATGCGGCCTTGGCTTCCGTGATCTTGGCGGCGCAGAAACCATGATTGCCCTCGCGGCTGAACTCGCGGCAGACCTGCTCGCGCTCTGATGAGAAACCGGCCTGTTCACGCGCAGCGGCCCTCTTGTCATCCGCGTCACCGCGCGTGCCGAGCAGGCGGAAGCCGTCACGGACCTGCCCTTCGGCGCGGGCGCGCTCCTTCTCGATGTCGCGGGACAAGGCCACCAGTCCCCGACCATCGGGGGCCCAAAGCCCTTTCGGGTTCAGGCGGCACTGCGCCGCTTCGATCACGCAGGGAGCCTGCGGTTCGACCACCAGAAGCGCATTGTTCAGCACATCGAACACGATGGGACAAACGCTGGACTGCAGCTTGAAGCGCGGCAGGCCCTCGGGTCGCCCAAGGCTTTCGAGCGGCACGACCTGATCGCCGAACGAGACGCCGCACGGCTCGAGCAGGTTGGTGGTCTGGAAGCCTTCGACCGTGAACTTTAGGCCGAAACCGCCCTGCATGCGCTCCATCACGAAGCGCCCGGCACGGCCTTGGTGCATCAGCGCCTGACCGACAATGGCATCGTCCGCGACGGCGCGGGCGGATGCGGCAGGACGCTGCGTGGCTCCCGCGGTTCCCTGCGGTCGCGCGGCCGGTGCCGAAGCTGGCGGCGCGACCGTCGTGCCCACGGGGGCAGAACCCGACGAGCCTGGAAGCTGCATCGGCTGGGCCAGCAACACGGATGGCACGCTGCACAGCAAAACCAGCAACATGAAGCGCAAGGGTGTGGCGGCACGGGTCGTCATGAGACAATCGAAGTCTTTGTTTGATCTGCGGATGAGCAGTCAAAGACTTTTTTGGATGGTTCCGTCAATTCGCAAATTGAAATCGGGACAGTTTGATACACACGAACGCGTGCAACATGCACTAGGACCAGGCGGGCTGCAGACTGTCTGGTGCATGCCGCTGCATGGCGACCGTCATGGCCCGGAGATGACCAGACGATGTCGTGCCGGTCCAGACAGGCCAAAAACCACTCCATCAGATGTATTTTTCGATGTGGTTTGTTTGCCGATTGTCTTGCGTTGCGAAAGTCTTCCCCCCATATGCCGATCACCGCGCGCTGGGCGCTTGGGCGAGACGATCTGAAAGCCGCCAAGGCTTGCTTGTCCCCGCCTTGGATCTCCCGCCGCATCACTGCAAACCATCAGGCTGGATGCTTCGGGTCCAGCCGGGATCATGCTTCGGAAGGGATCATCCCATGGGTAAAGTCATAGGCATCGACCTTGGCACCACAAACTCCTGCGTCGCCGTCATGGAAGGCTCGACACCAAAGGTGATCGAGAACGCCGAGGGCGCACGCACCACGCCATCGATCATCGCGTTCACCGATGATGGCGAGCGCCTTGTCGGCCAGCCCGCCAAGCGGCAGGGCGTCACCAATCCCGAGCGCACTTTCTTCGCCATCAAGCGCCTGATCGGCCGCACTTTCGATGATCCGATGACCCAGAAGGATCTGAAGCTGGTCCCCTACAAGATCAAGCGGGCCGGCAATGGCGACGCCTGGGTGCAGTCCGACGGGCAGGAATACTCGCCCTCGCAGATTTCCGCCTTCACGCTGATCAAGATGAAGGAAACAGCCGAGGCCTATCTTGGCCAGCCGGTGACGCAGGCCGTGATCACGGTACCGGCCTATTTCAACGATGCCCAGCGCCAGGCAACCAAGGATGCCGGCAAGATCGCCGGCCTTGAGGTGCTGCGCATCATCAACGAGCCGACCGCTGCCGCTCTGGCTTACGGCCTCGACAAGAAATCACAGGGCACCATTGCCGTGTATGATCTTGGCGGCGGCACGTTCGACGTCTCGATCCTCGAGATCGGTGACGGCGTGTTCGAGGTCAAGTCGACCAATGGTGATACGTTCCTCGGCGGCGAAGACTTCGACATGCGCCTCGTCGAATATCTTGTCGACGAGTTCAAGAAGGAGCAGGGCATTGACCTGAAGAAGGACAAGCTCGCTCTGCAGCGCCTGAAGGAAGCGGCCGAGAAGGCCAAGATCGAGTTGTCCTCGACTCCGCAGACCGAAATCAACCTGCCCTACATCACCGCCGACGCCTCCGGGCCGAAGCACATGACGATGAAGCTGAGCCGCGCCAAGTTCGAGAGCCTGGTGGATGACCTCATCCAGCGCACTGTCGAGCCTTGCAAGAAGGCGCTGAAGGATGCGGGCCTGACCGCTGCGGACATCGATGAGGTCGTGCTCGTCGGCGGCATGACGCGCATGCCCAAGGTGCAGGAGATCGTGAAGAACTTCTTCGGCAAGGAGCCCCACAAGGGCGTCAACCCGGATGAAGTGGTGGCCATCGGCGCGGCGGTCCAGGCCGGCGTGCTCCAGGGCGACGTGAAGGACGTGCTGCTGCTCGACGTGACCCCGCTTTCGCTGGGCATCGAGACGCTTGGCGGCGTATTCACACGCCTGATCGACCGCAACACCACGATCCCGACCAAGAAGAGCCAGGTGTTCTCGACGGCCGAGGATAACCAGAACGCGGTCACCATCCGTGTCTTCCAGGGCGAGCGCGAGATGGCGGCTGACAACAAGCTGCTGGGCCAGTTTGACCTTGTCGGCATTCCGCCAGCCCCGCGCGGTGTACCGCAGGTCGAAGTCACGTTCGACATCGACGCCAACGGCATCGTCAGCGTCACCGCAAAAGACAAGGCAACCTCCAAGGAACACCAGATCCGCATCCAGGCATCGGGTGGTCTTTCGGACGCCGATATCCAGCGCATGGTCAAGGAAGCGGAGGAGAACGCCGCCGCCGACAAGACCCGCCGCGAGATCGTTGAAGCCCGCAACCAGGGCGAGGCGCTGGTCCACTCCACCGAGAAGTCGCTGAAGGACTATGGTGACAAGGTTTCGGCCTCGGACAAGACCGGGATCGAGACCGCGCTCGACGCCATGAAGGCGGCGCTGGCCGGGGATGACCTCGATGTCATCAAGAGCCGCAACACCGACCTGATGCAGGCCTCGATGAAGCTCGGCGAGGCGATGTATGCAGCGCAGGCCGCAGCCGACGCCGCGACCGATGGTGCCGAAGGCGAGCCGAAGAAGATGGAAGACGTCATCGACGCCGACTTCAAGGACGTCACCGACGACAAGGGCGACAAGAAGAAGAGCGCTTGAGTCTGATAACCCTCTCCCGCTCAGGGAGAGGGTCGACCGCAAGGCGGTCGGGGAGAGGGAATGCGTGAGCGAACCGGTCGAGCCCTCTCCCGGTTCGCGTTCCGCGAACCACCCTCTCCCTGAAGCGGGAGAGGGATAGGGGCGAATGTCCAAACGTGACTACTACGACGTTCTCGGCGTGCCGAAATCCGCCGATGATGCGGCGCTGAAGGCAGCTTTCCGAAAGCAGGCCATGCTGCATCATCCGGACAAGAATCCGGGCAACAAGGATGCCGAGATCAAGTTCAAGGAGCTTAACGAGGCCTATCAGGTCTTGTCTGATCCGAACAAGCGCCAGCTTTACAACCAGCATGGACACCGCGCCTTCGAGAATGGCGGCGGGGGAGGCGGCCAGGGGCCGGAGTTCGGCGATTTCATGTCGGACATCTTCGACCAGTTCTTCGGCCAGGGCGGCGGAAATGGCCGCCAGCGCGGACAGGGCGGGCGCGAGCGCGGCGCGGACATGCGCTTCAATCTCGAGATTTCGCTGGAGGATGCCTTCCAGGGCAAGGCAGCCTCCATCCGCGTGCCCACCGCCGTGACCTGTGAGGCCTGCACCGGGACGGGCGCGAAGCCCGGCTCCAAGGCCAGGCAATGCGCAACCTGCGGCGGCTATGGCCGCGTGCGGGCCAGCCAGGGCTTCTTTTCGATCGAGCGCACCTGCCCGACCTGCAACGGCCGCGGCGAGGTGATCGATGATCCGTGCAAGGTCTGCAGCGGCGCGGGCCGCGTGATGAAGGACCGCAACCTGTCGGTGAACATCCCGGCGGGCGTGGAGGACGGCACCCGCATCAGGCTTGCCAACGAGGGCGAAGGCGGGGCCAAGGGTGGCCCGGCAGGGGATCTTTACATCTTCCTGTCGGTCAAGCCGCACCAGCTGTTCCAGCGCGACGGCGCTGACCTGTTCTGCCGGGTGCCGATTTCGATGACCAAGGCGGCGCTTGGCGGCGAGGTCGAGGTGGTGACGCTCGATGGCACGAAAACCATGGTCAAGATTCCGGAAGGCACCCAGACCGCCAAGCAGTTCAGGCTCCGGCGCAAGGGCATGCCAGTGTTGCGCTCCAGCGATGTCGGCGATCTCTACATCCAGGTGCAGGTGGAGACCCCGCAGAGCCTGACACGCCGCCAACGTGAATTGCTGGCCGAGTTCGAAAAGGAATCCTCCGGTGAGACTCACCCCGAAAGCGCCGGGTTCTTTGACCGGATGAAGGGTTTTTTTGATGCTTTCGGCAGCACTGGCACCAAGAACTGACCGCCGGACCGCATCCAGAACAGCTTTGCCAGGGTAGCCACTCTGCGAGGCCACCGCCGGGGCACAGCTTGACGCGACCGGCAGAGGGAGTATGGCTAACGTCATACAGTTTTCACATGCGGCGTCCCTTACGTGTTTGAGCCAACCCGTCACAATCCTGATCGCCGGGTGCCACGCAAGAAACGCGTGGCCGATGATGAGACCAGGTTTCTCAAGTCATGGATCGAGCGTCCGCTCCTGACCGGTGCCGTGATGCCATCGGGCAAATTCCTGGCCAAGGCAATGGCGAGGGAGGTCGATCCGCGCGAACCCGGCCCGGTCGTGGAAATCGGTCCTGGCACGGGCCCTGTCACCGAGGCCCTTCTGGCACGCGGCGTGGCACAGGAGCGGCTGGTTCTGGTCGAGTTCAATCCGGACTTCATCGACCTGTTGAAGAAGCGGTTTCCACTCGCCACCGTCATCCAGGGTGATGCCTACAGGATTGCTGACATTCTGGCCGGCAAACTGGCCGAGCCCGCTGCGGCTGTTGTCTCCAGCCTGCCCCTGTTCACCAAGCCACCCGAACAGCGGCGCAACTTTCTCAGCCAGGCCTTTTCCCTGATGGCGAAGAAGGCACCTTTCATCCAGTTCACCTATGCCGTTGTTCCGCCCATCACCGAGCGCGGCGAAGGCTACACGTCGAAAGCCTCGAACTGGATCCTGCTCAACATCCCGCCTGCGCGTGTCTGGGTCTACCGCAAGACCTGATCCCGTCATTGCGAGCGAAGCGAAGCAATCTAGAATCGCGGCGAACAAAGACTGGATTGCTTCGCTGCGCTCGCAATGACCGCAGAAGCGGTGCTTTCTTTGATTTTCAGACCACCTTGCATTCCCGCAAACACCGCTTGCCGCCTTGCGCTGATGAAAACCGGCATCGGGTGGCCTATGTGTATTTTCTCAACTTCCACCGAACGGATCCACCATGACCACCATCCTTGTTTTCTCGGGCTCGTCCCGCCCCGGTTCCATGAACCAGAAGCTGGCAGAACTGGCCGCAAAGAAAATCAACGCTGCCGGCGGTTCGGCCACGCTGATTTCACTGGCCGATTATCCGCTTCCACTGGTCGACGCGGCAGGCTTCGGCAACGCGCCTGAGGCCGCTACCAAGCTGCGTGCCCTGATCGACGATCACAAGGGCCTGTTCCTGACCTGCCCGGAATACAACGCTGGCTATGCACCGGCTTTGAAGAATGCGCTGGACTGGACCACTGTTGCAAAGCCCGGAGCGCCTGCAACTGGCCTGGCAGGCAAGGTTGTCGGGCTTGGCGCGGCGTCGCCCGGCCCAATGGGCGGCTATCGCGGCCTGACGCAGCTCCGCACGGTGCTAGAACTCGGGCTTGGCGCGCTGGTGATTCCAGAGATGGTCGCCGTCGGCAATTATGCGACGGCTTTCACAGAGGCTGGCGAACTGGCTGACGAGAAGACTGCGGCGTTTTTCGACGCCACGATCGCGCGTCTGGTCAAGGAAGCCGCCAAGGCCTGATGCCCGGCAAGGCCTGATGCCCACCAAGACCTGATTCCCACCAAGACTGGGCGCAACAGTCCGGCCCGTCGTCAACAGCACGTGATCAAGATGCTTGCGCCCCTTTGCCTTACGCGCCTACAAAGCGGCGTCACAGCAGAGGGGCGGAAGCATGACATCAGACACCGCCCTTATCGAGGCGATGCGCAATGTGCTCAGGGCAGAGGCCGATGCCCTTCTGGCTCTGGCCTTGCTGGTGGATGCCACATGGCTTCAGGCCCTTCAGGCCCTGGACATGACCAGACAGCGTGGCGGGCGTGTCATTGTGTGCGGGGTTGGCAAGAGCGGGCATGTCGGCAATAAGATCGCTGCTACATTCGCCTCGACGGGAACGCCATCGGTCTTCCTGCATGGCACCGAAGCCAGCCACGGCGATCTGGGCATCATCCAGCCGCAAGATGCCGTGCTGATGCTGTCGGCTTCGGGCGGCACGACTGAACTTCTCGATGTCGCGCATTTCTGCCAGCGCGAGGCTGTGCCCCTTCTGCTCATCACGCGCAAGCCGGACAGCGCACTTGGCAGGCTGGCAAGCCATATGATCAGGCTGCCGGACGTGCCCGAGGCATGCCCGAACGGGCAGGCACCCACCACCTCGTCAACAGCGACGCTGGCCACCGGGGATGCCCTTGCGGTGGCCTTGATGCACATCTCCGGCTTCAGCCGTGCCGATTTCGGGCGTTACCACCCCGGCGGGCAACTGGGTCTTGCCTTGCGCAGCCCAAAGGCCTGAGCAGGGCGATGACCGTGCCGCGCCAGCACCGGTTGCAGGAGAATGGCCTTTGCCTTGTAAGGCCCGAACTGTGCCTGCCGGTCCGGCGCGACCTGCCAAGGCATGTCGATGTCTTCGGTGCAGGCAGGGCGGTGCGGGCCATGCTGAGCGTTGCCGCGCTGGAAGGCTCGAAGATCCGGTTCCGCATCTGGTGCAGGCATCATGCAGGGGCGGAGTTGCTGCGCATCCATCTGGCCGACCTGCCTTCGCTCGCGGCGCAGATCGTGGTGGGCGACGAACCTCCACGGGATGGAACAGGCCCGCTGGTTCTGGCGCTCGGGCGACGGACCTCGCGCAAGTCACGCCAGAAAAGCAAGGATGCCCTGTTTGCCGAGAACATGGCGATCATCGAGGCGCTGATGCCAGCCCTTTCCGGCCGCTCCGTCATCGTGGTCACCAACCCGTCCACGCGGCTGACCGCGCGCCTGCTGCAGCACGGCGTCCATGCGCTCGGGATCGGCGTGATGAACGACCAACTCAGGTTCGAGCGCGATGCACCGGCGTCTTTTCGCCTTGTCGGCGCACATAATCCTTTCGAGCTGGGCTTTGGCCTGCTCGGCCAGACACAGGCGGGCCAGATGCCTGGATTCAGCCGCGGTGCTTACCGCGACCTCACAAACCGGCAGGACCGCCAGCGCCCGCTGCTGGACCCGGACGGCGTCCTTGCGCGCGTCTCCTCTGCCCTTCATGAGAACGCCTGGCGTGATCTTGGCGCGCTGCATGACGGGCTCGACATGGCCCAGCGCTGGTACGCCCGCCAGCGCCTTGCCTCACGCTATCTGGAAAACGGCATTGCCTGCGGACGGGCGATCATGACTGTCGTCGATTTCCTCACGGGCGAACCGGTGAAACGGGCGGACCTGACCGTTGAAACAGCCATGCAGACCGGCACCAATCTGCCCTTTGTGATGGGCTGGCCGCTTGACAGCGTGTCAGGGCAGCCACGCGGCCTCAGGTTTGACACGGTCTCGCTTGGCGTGATCGATGAGCTGGCCAGAACCTACGGCACGAGCCTGCCTGAGCCTGAAGCCGCGCGGCACCACGGGCAGGCCCTGGTCCGCCTGACCTTGCAGGCGGATGCTGTCGCCACCGTCACCTGCGAGGGAACGGGCCTTGACGAGCTGACAGGCGATCTTGTGCCCCTCGCGTCAGAGGCCGACGCGGCAATAGCGGCACCCGACATGTTGGTCAGGCTGCTGGACGACCCTGACGAGATCGCGGCTTTCGTCAGCGATGATGGGGCCTTGCCTGTCAGAATTGCCCAGCATCGTGGCAAGAATGCCTTTGAGCATCGTGATCTCACCATCACCCCGCTCTCGGGCGGGCGTCGTCTCGCCAGGTTCAGCGCCAGCGGAGCCGCGGCCCTGATCGATGACGAGGCCAGGCAGATCACGCTGGCGGTTGCGCCCGGAGCAGGCCGCCGCGACGAGTTCCGCAAGCTGCTGCGCGATCAGATCCTGACACCGGCACATGCGGCGGCGGGTTCCTGGGTTCTGCATGCAGGGCTGGTCAGCCGAGGCGGCGCGGGGCTTCTGCTGCTCGGCGATTCAGGTGCCGGCAAGACCACAGGCGCGCTGCACCTCTTGGCGGGAGCCGGACCCGGCAGCGGCTATGGCGCATCGGAACGCGTTCTCGTCTTTGTTCGCGACGGACGGCTCATGGCGCTTGGCGTGCCTGAATCCATCACCGTGTTCAGGGGTTCGCTGCGCGGCCTTCAAGGCTTTGCCGATCTTGTCGCGAGCCATGACCCGGCCAGCGACTGGGTGAGGGACCGCAAGATCAGGCTGTCGCGCGACGAGGTGGTTGCCCGGCTGGGCATCTTCCAGCTCACCACACCTGTCACGATCAGACAGGTCGCGCTGGTCAGCTATGCACCTGATCTGGCGGCCGAAGCCGATGTCACGGGCGTGCAAGATCAGCTGGCGCGCATCGCAGCCCTGCAGGCCAATGACCTGACAACCAACGACGATGTGCGCGCAGCCTGGCTCAGCTGGTTTGAAGCAGAGCGCGACCCGCGCGTTCCTGAACTCCTAGCTGACCTCAGCCTGCCCTTCGCCACCGTCCGCTGGCGCATCCCCTCCGCATTGTCCGGCATGCTGGCACGAGGACTGGCAGCTGTTCCGGACGGGGCACTTCCGCCATGATCCGCGCCTCGCAGCTTGCCTCTTATGGCTGGATCGGACTTGTCACGGCCATCGCCCATTATGCGACGCTGATTGGGCTTGTCGAACTTGGCGCGATCGCTCCGGTTCCGGCAACGCTGGCGGGATTTGTCGTCGGAGCGGGCGTGTCCTACACGCTCAACCGCCGCTTCACCTTCGCCACCGACCGGTCCCATGCCGAGGCGGGATGGCGCTTCGTGGTGATCGCCGCCATGGGCTTTGCGGCAACCTGGGGGTTGATGGCCCTGTTCGTGAACCGGCTGGAGTTGCCTTACCTGCCCATGCAGATCGTCACGACGCTGCTGGTCATGGCCATCAGCTTCACGGGCCACAAATTCTGGAGCTTCGGCGAGAAAAGATAGGTTGCAAGCACCTTTGGCGACATCTTGCGCCACAGGTGGACGCAGAACCCGGAAACACACTCATATTGCCAGCATCACACGCGCTTTTGCGCCACGAAGGTCATGCGCGCCGGATTGTGGCCGATGTTGTCGCGCTGGCGGACAGCGGCAAAGCCTGCCTTGTGGAGCATCGTGTCCATTTCGGCGGCGCTGTACATGCTGAGGCCGAGCTTCTCGCGCAACTGGCGGTAATCCGAAAACGCCGTCTTCACAAGGCCCGCGATCGCAGCCATGAGGAAGCCGCCGGTCCACGCGAACGAGAGCAGCGCTTTCGTGTCCGTGACCATGCCGACATCGGGCGGGATCACGTCGCCGATGACGAGGATGCCGCCCGGCTTGAGCTTGTCCAGCCAGAGCGCCAGCAGTTCATCCAATTCGTCACGGGTCAGATATTGCACCAGCGAGATCGCCGTCACCAAATCGAGGCTGTCATCGGGGATGGCGATGGCGGCTGTCTCGGGCGCGATGATCCTCACATGGGGCCGGTTGACGAAACGCGCCGTGAGCTGCGCGCGCAGCACCGGCGCGCTCTCGCACAGATACAGCGTGCCGCAGGCGACCGCCACGGGGTCGGCATGCAAGGCTTCGCCGCAGCCGTGGTCGAGCACGACTGCATCCGGGCCTGGAATCAACGAGACGGTGGCGCGGGCGATGATGCGGGCATGCAGCAGCTTGTGCCGCTCGGACACATAGATGCTGTGCTCGCCATTGAAGAAATCGCGCCAAGTCATGTCAAGGTTGCGCTCATGTCAAGGTTGCGCTCATGTCGAGGTCGCGCTCATGCTGCCGTCTTTTCGGCGCTGTGCTTTTCCATCAGCGTCACAAAACGATCGAACAGGTAGTGGCTGTCCTGCGGGCCGGGCGAGGCTTCGGGGTGATGCTGCACGGAGAACACGGGCCGGTCTGTCAAGGCGATACCGCAATTGGAGCCATCAAACAGCGACACATGGGTTTCAACCGCATTGACTGGAAGCGTGGCCGGATCGACCGCAAAACCATGGTTCATCGAGACGATCTCGACCTTGCCTGTGGCGTGCTCCTTCACCGGGTGGTTCGCGCCGTGGTGGCCCTGCTTCATCTTCATGGTGCTTGCGCCGATGGCAAGGCCGAGCATCTGATGGCCAAGGCAGATGCCAAAGGTCGGAATGCCGGCCTCGATCACCGCGCGGATGGTCGCCACGGCATAGATGCCGGTCGCGGCGGGATCGCCGGGGCCGTTGGCAAGGAAAACGCCATCGGGTTTCAGGGCGAAGACATCCTCGGCTGTCGCTGTTGGCGGCAGCACCGTGACCCTGCAGCCCCTGTCGGAGAGCAGGCGCAGGATGTTGCGCTTCACGCCGTAGTCGAGCGCCACAACATGGAATGTCGCCTGGGTGCGTTCGCCGTAGCCGGTGGGCCAGGCCCAGGGCGTCTGCGACCAGGTGTACCGCTGCGGGCTCGTGACATTCGGCACCAGATCAAGGCCATCCATCGATGGCAATGCCGCAGCCTCGGCCTTGAGCGCAGGCAGGTCAAAGACGCCGTCCGGTGCATGCACGATCACTGCATTGGGCATGCCATTGTCACGGATGAGGGCGGTCAAGGCGCGCGTGTCAATGCCGCAGATGCCGACGATGCCCCTTGCCTTCAGCCAGGTGTCGAGATGCTGGGTCTGGCGCCAGTTGGACGGGTTGGTGATGGCCGCATGCAGGACCACGCCGCAGGCCCCGCATGAAGCGGCGGCATTCACCGTCTCGGTGTCCTCGTCGTTGGTGCCGGTGTTGCCGATATGTGGGAAGGTGAAGGTGAGGATCTGTCCGTTATAGGACGGATCGGTCAGGATCTCCTGATAGCCGGTCATCGCCGTGTTGAAGCAGACCTCGCCGCTTGCCTTGCCGACGGCACCCGCGCCAAAGCCTTCGAGCACGGTACTGTCGCTGAGAACCAGCAGCGCCGTCGCGCGCGGCTCTGTCCAGCCGCCTGTGCCATCTGCTGCCATGGCGGGGTTTTCTTGGCTGCGTGTCATGCTATGCCTGTGTCCAGACCGGCCAAGCCGGGTTGAAATGTTCCGAGGCTGAAATCCGCCCCAACGTCTGGATCGGGAGCCTTAAATTGCCAGTCCTCTCCCGTCAACGCACCCGTGCGTGCCAGGTGGGCCAAACCAGAAAGAACAAGCCGATGTCCACACCCCTTTCACTGCGTGAACGCCTGATGGACGAGCTGAAAACCGCCATGAAAGCCGGCGAAAAGGGCAAGGTGGCTGCCGTGCGCCTGATTCAGGCGGCGCTCAAGGACAAGGACATCGAAGCGCGGGGCGCAGGGCGCGGGCAGGCCACAGACGATGAAATCCTCTCCGTGATGCAGAAGATGATCAAGCAGCGCCAGGAATCAGCCGAGATCTATGCTGCCAATGGCCGGCCTGAGCTGGCCCTCACTGAAACCGACGAGATCGCCGTCATCTCGTCGTTCCTGCCGCAGCAGATGTCCGAGGCCGATATCGCCGCCGCCATTGCGGCGGCCATAACCGAGGCAGGCGCGACCTCGATGAAGGACATGGGCAAGGTCGTGGCCGTGCTGAAAGGCAAACATGCCGGCCAGATGGATTTCGCCAAGGCCAGCGGGCTTGTGAAAGCTGCCCTGAGTGGTTGAGCCTGCAAAACACGGCCACCAGAAGATTTGGTCCATGAAGATCCTGTTCGTCCACCAGAACTTTCCCGCCCAGTTCCGCCATACAGCCAGCGCGCTTGCCGCCGATCAGGGCAACCAGGTGGTGGCGCTGACCATCAATCCGCCTGCCTATCCCACCCCTGGCGTCAACGTGGTGCGATACCAGCCCAAGCGCGGCTCGACCAAGAGCATTCATCCGCTCGCTGCGGATTTCGAAACGAAGGTGATCAGGGGCGAAGCTGCCGCCCACGCCGCGCTCGAACTCAGCAAGCGCGGCTTCAAGCCGGATGTCGTGGTGGTGCATCCGGGCTGGGGCGAACACCTGTTCCTTAAGGACGTGTGGCCGGACGCGCGCTTCCTCGTGTTCCTAGAATTCTACTATCAGGCGAAGGGCTATGATTACGCGTTCGATCCGGAGTTCAGCCATCCGTCCCTGCAAGGCCGGGCCCGCCTGCGCACCAAGAATGCCAGCCTCCTGGGGAGCCTTGACATCATGGACAGGGGCCTTTCGCCGACGCACTGGCAGAAATCATCGATGCCGAGGGCCTATCAGGACCGGATCAGCGTCATCTTCGACGGTATCGACACCGGATACATCAGCCCTGATGCTGCAGCCACCTTCACATTGCCAGATGGCCGGAACGTGAGGCATGGCGACGAGGTACTCACCTTCGTCAACCGCAACATGGAGCCTTATCGCGGCTTCCATGTCTTCATGCGGGCACTGCCGGCCATCCAGAAGGCACGGCCCGAGGCCATCACCCTGATCGTAGGGGGCGAAGATGTCAGCTATGGTGCCAGGCCCGCCGATGGCGGAAGCTGGAAGGATGTGATGCTGCGGGAGGTGGGCGACAGGCTCGACATGAGCCGCATCGTGTTTTTGGGCAAGATTCCCTATGCCGACTACCGCCAGTTGCTGCGCGTCAGCCGCGTGCATGCCTATCTGACCTACCCGTTCGTGCTGTCATGGTCGATGCTGGAAAGCATGGCGGCGGAATGTCTCGTCATCGCCTCGGCCACACCGCCCGTCACCGAAGTGATCAAGACCGGCGAAAACGGCATCCTGGTGGACTTTTTCGACATCGGGGACTGGTCGCGTAAGATTTCGCGCGCATTGGCGAAACCCGGCGAATATCTCGACATCCGAAGGCAAGCGCGCCGCACCATCGTGGAACGCTATGACCTCGGCACAGTGTGCCTGCCGGCACAGCTCAAGCTCATCCGGCAGGTGGCGGGCATGTGACGCCAGGCTTCACCCCTTCACGTCAGCCTTTTTGGCCGCCTTCATGTAGCTGCGCAGGACCGCGTTGATGCGGCTCTGGTAACCGGGGCCATCAGCCTTGAAGAAGGCGAGCACCTCCGGATCGAGCCGGATCGAGATGGCGGCCTTGGGTTCAGGCAGCACGAGGGTCGCCTTTGACCAGTCTATGTCCCGAAACCCATCCCAATCAGGATCGTCGGCGATGGAACGGTCAATGTCGTCATCAGTCAGGCTGTCGACCAGTGCCCAGTTGGTCTCACTTTTCATTTTCAGGATATCTTGGACTGAGTAGCGCCCCAACTTCCCTTCGCTCTCGCCTGTTCCAGCGGCGCGCCGAGATGATCCAGATGGTTTCGCCACGGATGGCGTGGACTGCCGCGCACCAGCGGCCTTTGATTTCGACAAAGCTGACATATCGTGTCTCTCCACTCCGGTCCGAACGAATTGTGATCAGTTCACCTTGCGCCATCGCGGCAGCAACTTCTGTAAAATCCAGCCCGTGCTTGATCAGATTACTTGAGCGTTTGGCATCGTTCCAATCAAACCGCATATGTTGGACGTTGCTCATGGATGCGGCCTGCCGAACGATACATGGGCGCAACCACGCATCGTTAACTTTGTTTGTATATACATTCCGTATCTTGTCAACACCCTCCCTCATCCCATCCATGACGCCTCGCGCCATTCGCGCTATAGAGCCGTGATGAAGTTTCCGCCCTCCATCCTCGATGACATCAAGGCCCGCCTGCCGGCCTCCACCGTGGTCGGGCGCAGGGTGCGGTTGACCAAGTCAGGGCGCGAATGGAAGGGGCTGTCGCCATTCGGCAAGGAAAAAACGCCATCTTTCTTTGTCAACGACACCAAGCAGGCCTGGTTCGACTTCTCATCGGGCCGGAACGGCGACATCTTCACCTTCCTGATGGAAACCGAAGGCGTCAGCTTTCCCGAAGCCGTGGAGCGGCTGGCGAGCGAGGCCGGGGTCACGCTGCCGAAAATCACCGAAGACGCGGTGCGCCAGGAGGAGGTCCGCAAGGGACTTTATGAGGTCATCGAGCTTGC
>JANMHN010000052.1:0-7626 GCA_031375185.1 Allobosea sp.
TTCTGCTCTGCGATCTCGCTCTGGCGCTCGGCACGGGGCTTGGGTGCGTCCTGAACGGCCTTTGCCGTGCGCTCGCCGCGCGTGACCTCGTTCAGCACCGATGGATCGACCACTTCGACGGCAATGGCTTCCTCGGCGTCCTTGAACGGAGGCGGGTTCGCACCGAAGGCCACCAGGCCCGCGACCAGCACAGCCGCGTGCCCCATCGCCGAAATGGCGACTCCTGGCTCCTTTTTCGAGAACAACCCGGCGAAACGCAAAACCCTTACCTTTTCTGTTCGCTGTCCGTAACAAGGGCGATCTTCTTGAAACCCGCAGCCGTGATCGTGCCCATGATCTGTGCAACCCGGCCATAATCGACCTGCCTGTGGCCACGCACATAGATGCGCTCGTCGACGCCAGCCTTCGCAGCCATCGTCAGACGCTGCAAGAGTTCGCCCTCAGGAACCTCCTGATCCTGAACATAGATACGGCCCTTGTCATCAATGGCGATGGTCACGGGCTTTTGATCGATGTTGATCGGTTTTGCAGCGGTCTGCGGCAGATCTATCGGCACGCCGACCGAGAGCAAGGGGGCAGCGACCATGAAGATGATGAGCAGAACCAACATGACGTCGATGAACGGCGTCATGTTGATCTCGTTCATGGGCGCGTGCTTGCGGCCCCTGCCCCGCCTGCGCCGTCCACCCCCCGCCGCTGCTGCGCCTGCTGACATGCCCATGGTGATCTGTCCTCAGGCTGCCAGTTCGCGGGCATCGCGCGGCACCATGCGTTCGTCGATCTGGCGCTGCAGGATGGCGGTGAACTCGTCCGCGAAGGTCTCCAGCCGCCCTGTGGCCCGTGCCGCCTCGGCCTGCAGCTTGTTGTAGGCGATGACGGCGGGGATGGCCGCGAACAAGCCGATGGCCGTCGCCAGCAGCGCTTCGGCGATGCCGGGCGCCACCACCGCGAGGGATGTGTTCTTGGACACCGCAATGGCCTGAAACGAGGTCATGATACCCCAAACCGTGCCGAACAGCCCGATGAACGGCGATGATGAGCCGATGGTTGCCAGAATGAGCAGCTTCGATTCAAGCCGCTCCGCCTCGCGCTGGATGGTGACATCCACCACACGGTCGATGCGCTGGGCCAGGCTGGCGACCGAGCGCCCGCCATTCTCGAACGAGCGCTTCCACTCGCGCATGGCCGACACGAACACCGCCGCCATGTCATTGACCGGACGGTTGGCGAGGCCCTTGTAAAGCTCGTCGAGCGACTGGCCGGACCAGAACGTCTCCTCGAACGTGTCCATGGTGGCCTGCGTGCGCCGGTACAGCAGCGTCTTGTCCACGATGATGGCCCAGCACCAGATGGAAGCTACGATCAGGCCCACCATCACCAGCTTCACGACCAGATGGGCGTGGATGAACATGGCCCATACAGACATGTCGATGGGAGTCTGGGCGATCTCTACAGGTGTCATCTGCTCACGTCCTTTGACGGCCTCGGGCGGACGCAGCCCAAAACCGGAACCGGGTTTCATCATGCCGGGATTGTCCCGATCACATCGCGCCCGATTCCGGCGAAAGAAGGGCGCAAAAGCTGGTCAGGAACATGGTTTTCCCGTGTTCAGGGCAAGTTAAGCCCTCAACAAGGTTAATGTCCGGTTAGGATCGCGGGCAGCGCAGCATGAAACACCATCCGGCGGTGTCATCCCCGGCGACGCTGCAAGCGGCGGGAAGGGGATCCATTGCGCATGAAGCAGGGTGGATCTCCTTCCCGGCCCAACGGGCCGCCGGGTATGACACCGGAGAGATTGCACTAGCCTGACGTGATGTTCAGCCCTGCCCGATCACATCAGCCAGCGCCGTCGCCAGATCGCCGCGTGGCGCAACTGTGATCCGCTCAAGCCCGAGCCAGTGCGCCATCAGCCGAAGCTCCGCCGCCAGCGGTTCCTGCGTTCGCCCGGCATCGCTGCCTGGCTCGCTGTGGCTCGCCAGCACCCGCAAGGTGCCGGCCTGCCGGTCAGCCTTCAGGTCAACACGCGCTGCCACCTGCTCCCCCAACACGAAGGGCAGCACATAGTAGCCGTGCATGCGCTTTTCGGCAGGGGTGTAGATTTCCAGCCTGATGCGCGCGCCGAACAGCGCCTCGGTGCGCTCGCGCTGCCAGATCAGCGGATCGAACGGCGCGAGCAGCGCCTGTGCCTCCACTCGGCGCGGAATGCGCGCCTGATGCCACAGATAAGCAGGCTTGTCCCAACCGGTGACGCTGACGGGCAGAAGCTCTCCGGCATCGACCAGTTCCGCCACCCGCGCCTTGCTGTCGGCGGGATCAAGCCGGAAATAGTCGCGCAAGCAAGGTTCCGTGCCCACGCCATGGGCAGCCGCCGAGATGCGCATCAGATCGCGCTGCGCATCGGCAACAGAAGGTGTCGGCATGGCAAGGATGGCCTTCGGCAACACGCGCTCGGTCAGATCGTAGATGCGCTCGAAGGCCCCGCGCCTGGTGGCGGTGGTGATCTCGCCGACCCAGAACAGCCATTCAAGCGCGCTCTTGCCGTCTGACCAGCCCCACCAGCCGCCCTCGCCTTTCTGCTTGAACGAAAGCTCTGAAGCCGCAAGCGGCCCACGCGCCATCACCTCCCGCCGCACCTTGTCGATGTAGTCGGCCTTCTCGCGTCCGAAGCGGGTCAGCCCGGCATAGGTGCCCTTGCCGTCAGCCGCCCGCGCCATGCGCCAGCGGAACAGGGGCTGCATCTCCACCGGCAGGTAGGACGCTTCATGCCCCCAGTATTCGAACAGCCTGCGCTTGCGCCCGTCATAGGCCAGCGCATCGAGATCGGCGGTGGCATAAGGCCCGAGCCGCGAGAAACCCGGCATCGTGTGCGCCCGCGTGATGATGTTGACGCTGTCGATCTGGAGAACGCCAAGGCGCTGCACCAGCTTGGCCAGATCGCGCTTCGGCGACATTTCGTGGCTGCGCGGCTGGCCGAAACCCTGTGCCGCCAGAGCAATCCGCCGCGCCTCGCGCAGGGACAACGTGTTTGAGCCGCGGGTCAGCCCCATGATGCCCCTCAGATTCCGTCCAGCTTCAGCCGTTGGCGCAGGGCTTCCGGAATCCGCCGTGCCCGGCCCCCCCCGACGCAGGCCACCGTCACCTGGGCGGACAGCAGCAGGTCATTGCCACGCAGCACGCGCTGGCTGATCTCCATGGATGCTCCTCGTGCCAGCATGGGCACGGTCTCGACGGTGAGTTCGTCATCCATCACGGCAGGTTTCAGCCAGTCGATGGTCATGCGCCGCACGGCAAATGCCAGCGACACCTTGTGGTCGCCGTCGCTGGCGAACAGTTCGCCTTGCGCCACGCCGAGCGAGCGGATCAACTCCGTCCGCCCCCGCTCCATGAACCGCAGGTAAGAGGCGTGATAGACCACGCCGGAAAAGTCGGTGTCCTCATAGTACACGCGGATGGGAAGACTGTGGGGGGTCATGGGGCGTAAACCGCAATGCCGCAGCGCTTTGCAGCGGCGATGAGGCGCAAATCTCCGGTCCACAATGCGGACTTCGGATGCAGCCTGAGTGAAGCCAGAAGGTGCGCGTCGATGTATCCGATACCCGAGCCGCTCAATCCTGCGGCCTCGATCAGAGTTAGCACCTCGGCATTGTCGGCTCGCATCAGCTTCGGCAATTGGTTAAGTTCGCCGATGACCTTTTCGCGGGGATTCAAAGCTCCGAGGACCAATTCTCCGATCACAAAGTCATGTGCCAACACAAGGCCATCTTCGAGCGCCTGCAACAATACGCCAGTGCCTTGCCGAAAATGCCTGACCCAAATTGATGTGTCGACCAGGATCACGCCGGACGCCGACGAGGTGCCGCCGTCGCATTCGGATCGATGCCGCCCATCAGCGCAAGGCGCCGTGCGGCCTCGCGTTGGATCAGCCGTGTCAAGGCCTCACGCAGCAACGCCGACGTTTCCTGTATGCCGGTATATTCCCGTGCCTTGGCGAGAAGTTCATCGTCGAGCGTGACGGTCGTGCGCATTTACGCCTCCTAATACATCAGAATTAGCATCATATGATGCATAATTCAATGCTTCACTCCCCCTCATCCGCAAACAGCCCGAACTGAGCCACGTCGCGTTTGGGCTCTGGCAGGCCCAGGTGACGGAACGCTGCGACCGTCAGCAAGCGCCCGCGCGGGGTGCGCTGCAGGAAGCCCTGCTGCAAGAGGAACGGCTCGATGATGTCCTCGATGGCGTCGCGCGGCTCTGACAGGGCAGCCGCGATGGTCTCGATGCCGACCGGGCCGCCGCCGAATTTCTCGGCCACCATCAGGAGGTAGCGCCGGTCCATCAGGTCGAGCCCGATGGCGTCGACATCCAGCAGCCTCAGCGCCTTGTCGGCGACCGGCCGCGTGATCTGATCGGCCCCGTCCACGATGGCGAAATCACGCACGCGGCGCAGAAGGCGACCTGCGATGCGGGGCGTGCCGCGCGAGCGCCTGGCCAGTTCGTTGGCCCCGTCCGCCGTGATGCCGATGCCCATGACACGTGCGCCGCGCGCCACGATGCGCTCAAGCTCTTCGACCGTATAGAAGTTGAGCCTGATCGGGATGCCGAAACGGTCGCGCAAGGGCGTCGTCAGCAGCCCTGCGCGGGTGGTTGCACCCACAAGCGTGAACTTCGGCAAGTCGATCTTCACCGAACGTGCCGCAGGCCCTTCGCCGATGATGAGATCAAGCTGGTAATCCTCCATCGCCGGATAGAGGATTTCCTCAACCGCCGGGTTCAGCCGGTGGATTTCGTCGATGAACAGCACATCGCGCTCTTCGAGATTGGTGAGCTGCGCCGCCAGATCACCGGCCTTGGCGATCACCGGACCGGAGGTGGAACGGAAGTTGACACCCATCTCACGTGCCACGATCTGCGCCAGCGTGGTCTTGCCGAGGCCGGGTGGCCCGACGAACAGCACATGGTCAAGCGCGTCGCCGCGGGTCTTCGCCGCCTGGATGAAAACCTTGAGATTGTCCTGCGCCTGCTGCTGGCCGATGAACTCGCCAAGCTGGAGCGGACGGATCGACTGGTCGACATCGTCCTCGCGCTTGGTGGGGGAAAGCAGGCCAGGACGGGCAGGCATATCTGTCATTCAGGCTGTTTGGCGCGATTTGAAGGCGCGTGCAAGCAGCGTGCTCTCACAGGTCGATCTCAAGCTCCAGCACGTCGCGGCACGGGATACCGTGATGACCAATCGGGTGAAGGCCCGGCTTGAAGGCGCGGTAGGCGTCGGCACCACCGGCAAACAGCGTCATGAAACGCATGCCGTGCTTCTGGTAGAATTTCATCGCCTCGAAATTGTCATTGGTGGTGATGGCGCGCAGTTTCCTCAGCTTCATCTCGCGTGCCTCGGTGATCACAGCCTCCATCAAGGCCGAGCCGATACCGCGCCGTGTGTTGATCACGATGATCGCACCAAGCAGGGCCACGGCACCGTTCATCCGGTAATAGGCCACGCCGCAGATTTCGCCGTCGGACGACCGGGCGGCGAGAAGCTGCATCTCGGCCGTCTTGTGCGCGCGTCCTGCGATCACGATGGCATCATCGCCCCACTGCCCCACGATCATGTCGCGGGCCGTGTCATAATCTGCATAAGGTCCGACCACGAAGGTCGTTTCCGCAAAAGCGGTCATCTGGCCAATTCCTTCAAACCCTGCCGGATCAACTGTCCGGTGTCCGCGCCGTCACCCAGCGCCTTCATGGCCGCAGCAATGGCGGACTGCGCCTGTGCTTGCGGATAGCCCAGATTTGTCAGCGCAGAGATGGAATCGCTGACGGGGCGCGGCAGGGCTTTCGCCTCTATCGCACCCGAAAGTTGCACCAGCGCAGGATCAACCATCCCGAACGCAGGCACCTTGTCCTTCAACTCGACGCAGATGCGCAGAGCCAGTTTTGGCCCGACACCTGGCGCGCGAGCGACCTGTGCCTTGTCCCCGGTCGCGATGGCTGTCGCCAACGTCCCCGGATCGAGCGTGGACTGGATGGCCAGCGCCACCTTCGCGCCGACACCCTGCACACTCTGAAGCAGCCTGAACCAGCTCATCTCGGCCTCGGACCTGAACCCGAACAGCCGGATGGCATCCTCGCGAACCTGCGTCTCGATCCACAGCGTCGCAGCTTCCCCAACCGGGGGCAGCGCCTGCAATGTTCTGGATGAGCAGAACACGACATATCCGACGCCCTGGACGTCGACGATCACGAAATCATCGCCATACAGATCGATGACGCCCTTGAGCCTGCCGATCATAGTACCATCCAAACCGATTGTGGTGATGTTGGGGAGTTAGGGCATGTAAGGTTACCGTAAGACACGGGCCACCAACGCATGCGATGAGCGGTGCTGCGCATGTGTGATCGCGATGGCAAGAGCGTCTGCAGAATCTTCTGTCCTTGCATCTGATTTCGGCAGCAGAATCTTGACCATGACGGCAATTTGCCTCTTGTCGGCATGGCCAGACCCGACCACGGTCTTCTTGACGAGATTGGCTGCATATTCACTCACCATCAGGCCCGCGAGCGCCGGAACCAGCAGCGCCACGCCGCGCGCATGCCCCAGTTTCAGCGTGGCCTGGGCATCCTTGCTCACGAATGTCTCCTCGACGGCGGCTTCATCAGGCGCGTGCTCGCTGATGATCCGCGACAGGTCATCATGGATGTGCCGAAGGCGTTCGGCGGTCGAAAGGGAGTTGTCCGTGAGCACGGAGCCGCAAGCCACGAAACTCAGCCGCGTCCCATCCTGAATGATGACGCCCCAGCCTGTCTTGCGGAGGCCCGGATCAATGCCGAGGATGCGAATCGCGCTCTTCATGTGCTGAGCTTACACCAGAGGCCTCTCACCCGCCCGCTTGCACACACGCCTGCAGGCTGACATTGACCCGGCATGAGTGCGTTCATCCAGACCCAGGACTGGCAGGCGCCTGGCACGGTCATGGCCGTGCTTGGCCTTGCAGCGCTGCTTGGCGGGCTGGTGCGCGGCTTCACGCGGTTCGGCTTTGCCATGATCTTCATGCCCATTGCCGGGCTGGTGGTGCCACTGCCTGTGGCATCGGCCCTGATCTGGGCCATCGATGCGCCCTTTGCCTTGCCGCTGGCTGTCCGCTCGGTGCGCAAGGCGCAATGGCGGGAAATCGTGCCGCTTCTGGTCGGTGCCGCGCTTCTGCTGCCTGTGGGTGTCTGGCTGCTGACCAACCTGCCGCAACTGGCGATGCGATGGCTGATCGCGATGCTGATCCTGGGTGCCGTGCTCGCGATGGCGACGGGCTGGCGCTGGAAGGGCCGGCCCGGCATCCCGCTCTCGTTGGGTGTCGGCGGGCTGTCGGGCCTTGGCTCAGGTCTGGCCCAGCTTGGCGGCATGCCGCTGGCGATCTTCTGGCTGAGCGCGCAGCAGAAATCCGCCGAGCAGATGCGGCACGATCTGGCCACCTATTTCGCCTGCGCCACGACCGTTTCCGGGCTGGTGCTGTGGTGGAGCGACATTCTGACCATGAGTGCCATCATCATGGCGTTGCCCCTGCTGCTGCCTTACGGACTTGGCATCCTGATCGGCAGCCGCTGCTATCACATGGCCAGCGAGCAGACATTCCGCCGCAT
>JANMHN010000085.1:0-22299 GCA_031375185.1 Allobosea sp.
CCGGGAGCATTGTGTTGCGCAGACAGGCTGCCCGTATTGAACGGGCCGCAAGACCTCCGCTCCAGATGAACATTGCGGGCAGATGTCAGGACACGGATGATGTCCAGGCATCATGACCGGCCCTGTCATCAAGCCTCACGATGACGCTGCCGCGTTTGCGGTGCGTATCGGCGCGTGCATGGGCGCGGGGCAGCTGCTCAAAGGGCACGACGGAGTCGACCAAGGGGCGGAACGTGCCTTTCGCGGCCATGGCGGTGAGGCTGACGAGGTCGTCAAGGCGCTCGTTCGCCGGTCCTGCAATCGTGCGGCGGCTGCCCTTGGGCCTTGCCAGCATGTCGCTGATCCCACCTGCAATCGCAAGGTATCGTCCGCCCTCGGCCAGGATGGGCAATGCCCGCGCAAAGCTGAGCGCAGCGACGGCATCGGCCACGATGTCCCAGCGGGCGGCCTGTGTCGTGACATCCCTTGTCATGTAATCGATGGCCTCCATCGCTCCGAGATGTCTTGCCAGATCGAGGTTGCCGCCTGAGGTCACCGCTGTCACCTTCGCGCCGGCATGGGCGGCAAGCTGCACCAGAGCGCTTCCGACAGTGCCAGTGGCACCGATCACCAGCATGCGCTCGCCAGCGGCAAGATTTGCCTTGCGCAGGTAATGGAGCGCCGTCGTGCCGCCGAAACCGAGCGCTGCAGCGGTGTCAAGCGCCATGCCAGCAGGCCTTGGCACAATCAGGCCCGTCTCGCTCATCCGGCAAAATTCGGCATGGCCGCCCATTTTCGCGCCCGGAAAGGCGATCACAGCGTCGCCAGGATGAAAACGTGTGACGTCCCTGCCTGCGGCCACGACGATGCCGGTCAGTTCTGTTCCCAGCACAGGGCGGCGCGGGCGCACCAGCCCCAAGATGGCGCGCCCGAGCAGGCCCATGCCCGGCGGAAGATCCATCGCCCTGATACGTCGGTCGGCTGACGACACCGTGGTGGCCTGAACCTTGATCAGGACATCCGCTGGCCCGACCTTCGGAATGGGCATGTCGGCCAGGGCCAGCACGTCAGGTCCGCCATAACCGGTGACGACCCAGGCGCGCATGGTTTGAGGGAGTGGCGTGATCATGGCGCGCCTGCCTTGAGACGGGATGGCATGGATTGTCCGGAGTTGTTGCGCAAAGGATGACGGATGCAGACGCCATGCAAGGTGGCGACGGGTGTTGGCACGGGCATGCCTGATCCTGGCAGTCTCCAGCATGGAAGCAGCCAGCCAAAGATTGGCCCTTGGCAATGCTGCAGGCAAGCCGCAATGCGGAGCTAGTGCATCACTGCAGGCGTGTTTCGGCTCAAGCTGGCTGGTCCGCCGTTCAAACTTGGCGCAAGGTCCGGTGCTCATCGTGGATCAACCACTCAAGGCGGACAATCGGGCATGAACCTTCAGCGCGTGTCGTTTGGCGTGATCGGTGATGCGGGCGAGCATGACGCCGAACGGGCGCAGGCGATGGTCCGGATCGTGATCGCCGTGATCGTGAGTGCCTACATCGTGCTGCGCTGGGCTTTCCCGTTTGGAGCCGGGCTGACCGACAACCAGGCCCTGTTGCTGGTGTTTTACTATGTCACGGCGTTCATGCTGATCGCGGTGGTGCTGTACTGGCGCGTGGCGCGGCATCCTGGCCATTCGTTGCCGCGGCGGCTGTTCGCCATGACGCTGGACTATTCCAGCCTCGTCTTCACGATCGTGGTGGGCGGCGAAGCCATGCTGCCGCTGTTCGCCGTGATGATCTGGGTCACGGTTGGCAATGGCCTGCGCTATGGGGCCCGCTATCTGCTGATCGCCATTGGCATGACCATGATCAGCATGGCTGTCGTCACATGGTTCACGCCCTATCTGCGTGAGCACCATAATCTCGTGATCACGCTGACGCTGACCGCGCTGATCGTGCCGAGCTACGCTGTGTCGCTGCTCCGGCGCACCGAGGAGGCCCGCAAGGCGGCACTGGAGGCGAACCTCGCCAAGTCCAGGTTCCTGGCGCAGGCAAGCCACGATCTCAGGCAGCCCGTCCACGCCATCGGCCTGTTCATCGCCAGCTTGCGGCAGGCAGGGCTTACGGTGCCCCAGCGCAGCATTGTCGACCGGATCGACCGGTCATTGCAGGGTGTCGCAAGCCTGTTCCGCTCCCTGCTCGACATCTCGACGCTCGACAGCGGCGCGGTGAAGCCCAAGCCGGAACCTGTCCAGATCAACGATCTTTTTGCCGATCTGGCCCATCAGAACATCGAAAGCGCGGCCTGGGCCGATGTGGAGCTGCACTTCGCGCCGTGCCGTCACGCCGTGATCACGGATCGCGCCCTCCTGACGACCATGGTGCAGAACCTGATCTCGAACGCCTTGAAATATGCGCCCGGCAAACCTGTGCTCGTCGGATGCCGCCGCCGCAACGGAGGCCTTGCCATCGTCGTGTGTGATCAGGGGCCAGGCATCGAGCCGCGGCACATCCCGCGCCTGCGCGAGGAGTTTTACCAGGTCCGCAAAGTCGGCGATCCCGACACACAGGGCGTCGGCCTCGGGCTTGCCATCGTGGAGCGGCTTGCAGGCATCATGGGTCTCGACATCCGGATCATGTCGCGGCTGGGGCATGGCACCACAGTGACGATCGAAGGGCTCGCGCTCTCGTCGGCAGGTGCAACAGGCCAGATCCCAAGCGCCGGGCGTGATTACAGGATGCCACTGAAGGGCATGCGGATACTCCTCATCGAGGATGACCCTGATGTGCTGGACGCAACGACCGAACTTCTCATGTCATGGGGATGCGAGGTCCAGTCTTTCACCGGAATCCCCGTGCAGTGGCGGCCCTGCGACCTGATCATCGTGGATTTCGACATCGGCGGCGGTGTCACCGGGGCTGACTGCATCACGGCGGTGCGCGCCGGGACGGGCCAGCGCGGCGAAACCGAGACACCGGCTATCGTGATGACCGGCCATGACGAGGTGAGGGTTGGCGGCATCCTGAACGATGACAGGATACCGATCCTGAAAAAACCGATCAGGCCAGCCGAAATGCGCTCCTCGATTGCCGCGATGCGGTTGCGCGGCAAGGTCCGAACTGCATAGGCAGACGCTCAAAAACCCATCGAACGGGCTTTCGCCGCCGCGAGAGTGCGGCTGCCCACCCTCATGATCCTGAGAAGTGCCGAGACATGGATGCGCACCGTGAAAGGCGAAATGGCCAGCATGCGGCCGATTTCCTTGTTTGACTTGTCCTGTGCGAGGCAAGTCAGCACGTCCCGCTGGCGAGGCGTCAGTTCCAGCACTGGAAAGTGACCGCCGGGCGTGTATTTGCAAATGGCGGCGTGATCCGCAGGCTCGACCACGAATTGTCCTGCCTTGACCGCGAGGATCGCATCGATCATCCGCTCTGACGGAACAGCCTTGCCGACAAAGCCGTCTGCGCCCAGTTTCATGATCTGCCGGATCGTCGCCTCGTCATCGACCATCGACACAATGACGATGGAGGATCGCGGAAAGCTGGAGCGTAGAAAGGGCAGGGTTTCGCGCGGGTCCATGCCCGGAAAAAGCAGATCGAGCACAAACAAGTCCGGTGCCTTGCCGGCCTGGGCGAGCGCCAGCACGTCGGTCATCGAGCCCGCTTCGACAACCGTGGCGGCGGGGCATGCCGCAGAAATCAGCCGCTTGAGTCCATCGCGGAAAACCGGATGATCATCAGCAACAATGATGAGTTCAGATAAGTCTGTCAAAACAGTGCCGATTCCCGACCAGGCATCTGCAACGGACGCAGTTCAAGGTGTCCGTGCGGCCAGATTGCCAACAAGGTTGTCCTATGTGCCCATATAACGACCTTAAGACAACCTTGATTGTGGTTGCATCATCATGGACAGGCGGAGTCGAATTGTTCGGTGCTTAATTTCACACTTGTTTTTTTCGAAAGGCTGGCCCACTCACCATGCCATCTGGCCATCTCAGCCTCTGGCTGCCGTGACAACCCTGCACAGGTAGCCCCGGATCAGGTTCGCGTCGGCCACTTGCCCAGCCTGGATCATGAAGATCGCATCCACACGCGTGCCGTTTCCAGATTTGCGGGCCGAGACGCGCAAGGTCTGCGGGCGGCCTGATCCGGATGTCTCCTGGAAGGCTGTCAGCGCACCTGCCTGGCGATCCGTCCGGACATCGATGAACCCCTCGGCCAGCATGGCGGCCCGCAGGTTGCCCAACGCCGCGCGGCTGTCGACGCCGGGAAAGGTCTGCGAGGTGCGAAAGTTCATGGCTGTGAGAAGAGGAGCGCCTTCAACCTGGAAGTTGCCTTCGCACGTCTGGGCGAGGGCGGTCGTGGCTCCTGCGGTCAGGATCATCAGGGTTGCGGCGAGCATGTTCTTCATGTGACGGGTCTCCAGGTGATCCTGCGCCGGGGCGGATTGCCCATCCCGATACCACCATGCGCAGCGGCTGGCCCCATCGCGCGGTGAACTAGCACACTGCGCAACTCCTTGGCGGCTCCCGGGCGGCTCCTGCTGTCTGGCCGTTCCGCTCTTGCCGTCACATTCCTCTCAAAGAACCCGTCCGGCCACCGCATCCAGTCTTGCGAGCAGAGCAGGGTCGCGCATGCCGCTGTGGGTCATGATGGCACCATCAAGTGCCCTGTCGGATTTGACAGGGCAGATTTCGTGCTCAGCCGGAAAATCCATCGCCACCCGCGCGATCAGCCGGGCAGCGTTGTCGGCATTGGCCTTGACGGTGGCGACAACAGCCGCAACATCAACCGCGTCATGCTCGGGGTGCCAGCAGTCGAAGTCCGTGACCATCGCGACCGTGGCATAGGTGATCTCGGCCTCGCGCGCGAGTTTGGCTTCCGGCATGTTGGTCATGCCGATGACGTCATATCCGGCTGCGCGATAGGTCTGCGATTCGGCATAGGACGAAAATTGCGGGCCTTCGATGCAAACATAGGTTCCGCCTTTCACGGCGGCCACGTCCTCATCCTTCGCGGCCTGAACCAGCCTTGCCTGCAGCAGGGGGCCGACCGGATGGGCCATCGACACGTGCGCCACGCAGCCTGCCCCGAAGAACGAGCTTTCACGCCTGTGGGTGCGGTCTACGAACTGGTCCACGAACACCAGAAGCCCCGGATAAAGCTCCGCTTTCAGTGAGCCACAGGCGGACAGCGAGACGATGTCGGTGACGCCAAGCCGCTTCATGGCATCGATATTGGCGCGATAGTTGATGTCGGATGGCGACAAACGATGCCCGCGCCCGTGCCTGGGCAGGAAGACGACCTCCGTACTGCCGATGCGGCCCACGCGCAGCTTGTCGGACGGAACCCCCCAGGGCGTCCTGATGTCATGCTCGGTCACCTTGCCCATGCCGGGCATGTCATAAACGCCCGAGCCGCCCATGACTCCAAGAACTGCCTTCACCATTTTGGAACCGCTTTCACCATCTTGCCACCCTCATGTCTCAAAGCGCTTCTTGAGCGGGATCGCAGCCAGTGACAAGGCTGCAAGGCCAAACAGGCCAGCCAGGATTTCCGGTGTCAGCACAGAGGCGAGGCTGAAAGCCCCGTCCTTGTCGAGGACGCTGCCCAGCCCCGCGCCTGCAGCCGTGAACACGGCGGTGCCCGGAATGATGCCGAAGAACGTGGTCAGCACGAACACCGGCAATGCTACGCCGACGAAGGCAGGCACCAGATTGACCAGGAAAAACGGGAACAGTGGCGCAAGCCGCAACACCAGAAGATACGACCAGGCGTTGGCCCTGATGTTGTCACCCAGCTTGATCGCCTTGTCGCCGAAGCGCGCGAGCACATTGCCGCCAAACAGTTGTCGCGCGAACAGGAACACGAGCGTCGCGCCGATGGTCGCGCCGGTGACATTGAGTGCTGTGCCGAGAAAAGGCCCGAACAGGAAGCCGCCCGCCAGCGTCAGCACCGTGGCACCGGGCAGGGACAGGCCGACGGCTGCGACATAGGCCAGGACAAACAGAAACGCCGCCAGCACGGCATGCTCGCCGACATAGGCTGTGAGAGCAGCCCTGTGCGCCCGCAATGTCTGCAAGGACAGGAGGTCGCCAAGCCCTGACGCCCGCAGCCCGATCAGGATGGCGATCACGGCCAGGACGATCCAGAGCCGCTTGTCGCTGAGAAGGTTCATGCCTGTTGCATCCCGAATGACATCTGATGAGGGCTGTGGTGCGATGACTGGCCGTGACGGGTCATGGCTGACCGACCGCATTGATACAGCTGCAAACAGCCTGCACACAGGACGTTATGTCATGTATCCGGGATTCGCATGTCACGATTGTTCCATGACCCGCTGTCACGTGTGCGAAACCGCATGAACTTGATGCGCAAGGCCATGTCAGGCATGTGTGCAACATGCGTGTAACACTTGCCCGCATGCCGGCGAATGGGATGTGCTGACCTTTGACTCATGTACGAGAGGCAGAATGGAAGCGGCTGTTGCTGGGGGCCTTGTCCGGCAACGAGGCATCCTATCGCCAGTTCCTTGGCGATGTGTCGAACTATCTGCGCGGTTGGGCGCAGGCATCATTGAAGCGCGCAGGTCGCTCACCGGCTGAAGCGGAGGACATCGTGCAGGAGACATTGATTGCGGTCCACACAAAAAGGCACACCTGGGACAAGACCCAGCCGGTGGGCCCTTGGCTGCATGGTGTCGCGCGTCACAAGCTGATCGATGCCCTGCGCAGGCGAACCGGCCACGACCATCTGTCCGTTGACGAGTTTGCCGAGATCATCCCGGCCCCGCAGCATGAGGGGGCTCTGGCCAGCAGTGACCTTCTCAGGATGGTCGCGACTTTGCCCCATAGGCAGGCTGCCATCGTCCAGGCGCTGTTTGTCGACGGGCAGCGCACCGCAGATGTCGCCACGGCACTGAACATGAGTGAGGGCGCCGTGCGCGTGGCCCTGCACCGGGCGCTGAAGCAACTTGCCGGAGCATTCGGGAAGGATGTGTCCGATGCGAACTGACGACCTGATCAATGCCTTGTCGCGGGATGCGCTTCCAGCAGTGCCGCCGCCGGGACGGCATCTCCTGCAGGCGATGGCCATCATGGTGCCGGTGTCGCTCTGCCTGATGCTGTCCATCATAGGCCTGCGTGAAGACGCGCTGATGGCTGTGGGTGAGGGCTGGTTCGCCATCAAGCTGATGGTGATGGCGCTGGTGACGGCATGCGGCTGGCTGCTGCTAGATGCGGCATCACGGCCAGGCCGCCGTGTGCCGCTGTGGCTTCTTGCTGTCGTCGCGGGTGTCTTTGGCGCTGCGTGTCTTGCCGATGTCTGGCTGATGGGGGCTGCGGAGTGGCAGGAGCGGCTCCTGGGTGACAATGCTGCCCGCTGCCTCGCCACGGTTCCCTTGCTGGCGCTTCTGCCCCTCGCTGGCGCCATCCATGTGCTCCGGGACAGCGCCCCGGCCAGCCCTGCCCTCGCGGGGGCGGCTGCCGGGCTTTTTGCGGGCGGGATCGGTGCCGTGCTCTATGGCCTGCATTGCACTGACGATTCGCCGCTGTTCCTGGCCGTCTGGTATGTCGGGGGGATTATGCTTGTCGTGGCGGCCGGTGCCTTGGCTGGCCGCAAGTGGCTAGTCTGGTAAGCGCCCGTTTCTTTGTACGGGCCTTCGAAGGTTAAGAGGCCGCACCGCTGTTTTACCCTCCATCAAGCACGTTTCCGAACGGACCGGAGACGGGTCTGCGCCATGATGTTGCCTCTGCATCATCTGATCGGACCTCGTCATGTTGCGTCTCTGGTCCACATTCTGCTTTGCCGGAGCTTTGCTGGTCGGCCTTCTTGCGCCTCGTGCGGCTGAAGCGCGCGAGATCGTGCCATTCGCCGATCAGCGCTTCCAGCCTGGAACGGTCGTGGTCCGGACAGGGGAGCGTCGCCTGTATCTGGTGACACGTCCCGGTGAGGCGATCCGTTACAGGGTCGCTGTCGGCAAGGCTGGCAAACAGTGGCTTGGCACCAAGTTCGTCGAGGAAAAACAGGTCGAACCCGCCTGGGCGCCGCCGCGTTCCGTGAAACGGGACAAGCCGTGGATTCCCGATCTGATCGCAAGCGGTGCTCCCAACAACCCGATGGGTGCGCGGGCCATCGGGCTTGGTCCGGGCGGACAATATGCGATCCATGGCACGAATCTGCCGCAGACAGTTGGCACAGCCGCATCTTATGGCTGCTTCCGGATGCACAACAGCGATGTCATTGATCTTTATGACCGGATCAGGGTTGGTACGCCTGTTGTGGTCATGCAATGAGCCGGACGCCATTACCTAGCGGCACCGCCAGTTTTTTTCCAAATGCCTCTCGCCTATCTCATAAAAACGTGGTTATCGTCTGTTGTCGTGCGTGATCACAAGCGTGTGAAGACAGTAACATGAAGCCGAAGAGGGGCTCACTATGGATCATATGGCCGATCTCAAGAAGTTCGCCAAGAAGCCTATCAACGAAGCAGCTGCAGCGGGCATGATGAAGGCGTATGCTCTTGTCATGAGCAAGGCTGATACCCGTTATGTTGCCTGCTCGGATCCGGTCGAACTTGATCGTGTCCGCGAGAATTTCTTGAAAAAGAGGTTGGGCCTGAAGACTGCCGATATGGATGCCTCGATCAAGGCTATCTGCGAGCACATGAAGTCTGACAAGACCAAGTCTCGTCTGACCTTCTATTATCTTCTTGCAGAGCATTACAACATGCTGGGCACATTCGTGAAGAAGTGATCTTGCACGTCATGTGACGGTGCAAAATCAGTGATGATCAACGCGCCTCACGGGCGCGTTTTTCGTTTCTGAGCCTGTCGCACACAAGCTGAGCGAGGCGCGAGGCCGCCGCCATGACTGGCTGGATCAGGGAAGCGGGCACCAGGTCTCCCTGCGCCCACCCCGGTATGGCCTCGCCAGATTTTCCCCCAGCAGGATGCTGCCCACGTCCCGGCCATCAATGCTGATGATGCTGGCCACCACGCGGCCGAAGTATTTGTCTGGCCGCACGTCTGCCAGCAGCACATTGGCATTGCCCACCAGTGCGGCCACGCGGTTGCGGGCCGCAACGGCAAGATCACGCTCCGCACCGCAAGCACCCGTCATTTCCGGCGCATCGATGTCCTTGAGGCGGATGCGGGTGACCACTTCCTGCCCCATCCAGACATGCACGCGCGCCTCGACCGTGTCGCCATCTATCACGTTCAGCACCTGGGCGCGGTATGCGCCTGTCAGTGGCGTGCGCGTGTTGACCAGCGGTTGCTGGGCATCGGTACGCGCCGTGGCTGGCCGCATCACATCGAGGATGACAAGCACAAGGATGATGCCAAGGCCTATGCCCGCACTGAATGCGAGGGCAATGCGTCCTGGTGCTGACTTTCGGGATGATGGCCACGGCATGAGGGACTATGCCATGACATCTTTTCTTTGACAATAATCCTACAACTAAAAAATAATCCTGCAACCTTTAAGGGTTTTTTCAGAAATCAGTGGCCAATCCCTTGACCTCCCAATCGTTGTACCTCACCGGCTCCAACCCGCCGCGCCCGTCGATTTCGGCTGTTGCACCAAGGCTTGATGTTTTCCGGTCCTGCTCCGCCTTGCGGGCTGCCGCTTCCGCCAGCGCGCGCCTTGCGGCATCGGTCAGCACCTTGCCGGGGGCGGCATGAGGCACGTCTTCAGGCAAATTCGCGGGCAAGGTCGTGAGCACGTCTGCAATCTGCTCATGAGGCATTACAGTCATATTGGTGGTCATCTGGCACTCGTGCTTGAGTTGGGTCTGTCAGCAACACATATAGTGTCAAACGGGGCCGTTGTCGCCCACGCATGGACAGGTCCGGAGGCACAGAAACGTGAACTACATGAAAACAGCCCTGCTTCTGGCCGGCATGACGGCGCTGTTTGGTGTTGTCGGCCTCCTGATCGGCGGGACTGGCGGCATGATCGCCGCACTGGTGGTTGCGGCGGGCATGAACCTGTTCAGCTACTGGAACTCGGACAAGCTCGCCTTGCGGGCGCACAACGCGCGCGAGGTCGACGAGGCCAGCGCACCAGAACTGCATGCCATGGTGAGGCAACTTGCCACCAGGGCCGGCATGCCGATGCCGCGTGTCTACATCATGGATGATCCGCAGCCCAATGCCTTTGCGACGGGCCGCAACCCTGAAAATGCCGCTGTGGCTGCCACCACCGGGATCATGGACCTTCTGACATGGGAGGAGCTGTCCGGTGTGATGGCGCACGAACTGGCGCACATCAAGAATCACGACACGCTGACCATGACGATCACGGCCACGCTGGCAGGGGCGATTTCCACGGTGGCCAATTTCGGCATGTTCATGGGCGGTAGCCGGGACCGTCCGAATGTGCTGGTGTCGATCCTGCTCTCGATCCTTGCCCCCATGGCCGCCATGGTCGTGCAGATGGCCGTGTCCCGCTCGCGCGAGTACGAGGCCGACAAGCTGGGCGGCGACATTTGCGGCAACCCGGTCTGGCTGGCTGACGCGCTGGCGAAGATGTCTGGCGCGGTGGCACAGATTCCCAGCGAGAGCGCCGAGCGCCATCCGCAGACGGCCCATATGTTCATTCTCAATCCGCTCTCGGGACAAGGTTATGACAATCTGTTCTCGACCCATCCTGATACGGGAAACAGGATTGCGGCATTGATGGAACAGGCGCAGCAAATGGGTTATGGAGCACAGGCCGCTTCGAGCGGTTTCACGGGTTCTGCCCAGGGTTCGCCCTGGAATTCGGCCCCATAACATCCGAACACAGGCAGGATGCGCGGCCCATAGGGCCTGTACTTGCCGCCACTGGATATTTGATTTGCCCCATCAGCCTCCCAAGCCAGGCACGGAGCCTGGCTTTGCCGCCCGCCATACCGCCAGCATGGCGTTTGAACGCACACTTGCCGCCCGTCAGCCGCTCGATGATGTGCTTGACCACGAGATCGCAGCGGCCAAGGGCCTCGAAAGCCGTGACTGCGGCCTCGTGCGTGCCATCGCGATGACCACATTCCGGCATCTCGGCACGATCTCGCACGCCATCGACACGCGCGTTGTGCGCGGGAGCAGTTCCTTGCCAAGGCCAGTACAGGCGATCCTCGCCACAGCCGTTGCGCAAATGCTGTTCATGGAAGCTGCCGACCATGCCGCCGTGGACCTTGCCGTGGCCCAGACAAAGGTGCAACCGCAGGGCTTGCGGTTTGCGGGAGTGGTCAATGCCGTCCTGCGCAAGATCGGGCGCGAGGCCGATGCCATCAAGGCCAACATGTCTCCGCTTGGTGCCGACATGCCTTCATGGCTCAAGCAGGCGTGGATTGCGCAATATGGACAAGAGCAGGCCAGCCAGATTGCAGCGGCCCTTGGAGACGAACTGGCGCTCGACATCACGGTGAAGGCAGATCCCGAGGCATGGGCCGAGAAACTGGGTGCCGTGATCCTCTCCAGTGGCTCTCTTCGGCTGAGCGAGCGCACGCCCGTCCATGAGCTTGCCGGCTATGACGAGGGTGCCTGGTGGGTGCAGGATGCAGCGTCTGCCGTGCCGGCCAAACTCCTTGGGGTGACGCCTGGCATGCGGGTTCTGGACATGTGCGCGGCTCCCGGCGGCAAGACCGCGCAGCTGGCAGCCATGGGGGCTGATGTCACCGCACTGGATCGCTCGTCGCAAAGGCTCAAGGTGCTGACGGCAAATCTCGAACGGCTTGGTCTGGAAGCCAGTATCGTCACCGCTGATGGTACCGTTTTCGAGCATGAGCCCTTCGATGCGGTGCTGCTGGATGCGCCCTGCACGGCAACCGGCACCATCCGCCGCCATCCTGATGCGGCATGGACCAAAGGCCCGGAGGATCAGGCCAAGCTTGTTGCCTTGCAAGCCAGGCTGTTGGACCGCGCCATCGGCCTGACCAGGCCGGGCGGGCGGCTGATCTACTGCACCTGCTCGCTGCAAGCTGCCGAAGGCGAGGACCAGATTGCGGTCGTTCTGGCCCGTCGGGACGACATCAGGCGCGAGGTGATCACTGACCTGGAGGTGGGCGTGCCAGGTTCCACGTCAACACTTGGTGATTTCAGGGCCTTGCCCCATCAACTCCATGGGGAAACGTCGCGGCTCTCCGGCTGGGGAGGCTTTTTCGCAGCGCGGTTTGTGCGACAGTGACGAACGGTCAAACGGAGCAGCTGAACCAGGGCATGACGAGGTGACAGATCTCAACCAGACGGACCTCAACGGGGCGGGTCTTCGCAAGACCGGGCTTGGCTGGTCGGGACTGGGCGAAACCCTGGCGCGCACGCGGTGGGCTGTAGGCTCGTCGCTACGAGTTCTCGGTCTGGGTCTTCGGCGGGTGCTGCGTGTGCTGGTGCCGTTTGGCAGGATCAGGTTGACCAGGTTCCTGTTTGCGCCGCCTGATCTCAGAACCACCGACCCGACCGTTGCGGCTGACATCTACGCAGGGCAGTTCGTGTTTGCCGGGCGGGTGGTGGCTGTTGGTGGAAAGTCACCATTTGATGTGCCTGCGCCGACCTCGAGCTGGGCCGAGGCCCTTTATGGTTTTGGCTGGCTGCGGCACTTGCAGGCGGCCAACTCCAGTCTTGCAAGGGACAATGCCCGGACGCTGATTTCGGATTTCAATGCCAGAACTCGCAGGTTGCCAGCGGTGGCGCTCCAGCCGCATGTCATGGCGCGTCGCCTGATGGCTTTGCTGGCGCAGTCATCGCTTGTGCTGGATGGCGCAAGTCATGAGTTCTACGGCATGTTTCTCGGCCTTGTGCGCCATGAAGCAAGGCTGCTGCGCGATGCACGGCATCTGTCCGATGATCCGACCGTGCGGCTTGTCTCGGCTGTGGCGCTGACCACGCTGGGGCTTTGCGTCGAGGGGGCCGAACGGCTCGAAAAGCATTTCGGGCGCGAGCTGTCCGATCAGCTCGATGAGCAGATTCTGGCTGATGGCGGACATGTCAGCCGCAACCCCCGTGTGCTGGTCGATCTGATGCTGGATCTGCTGCCGGTGCGCTCCACCTATGCCGCCCGTGGCCTTGAAGCGCCGCGCGGTCTTGTCACCGCCATCGACCGGGTGGTGCCTCACCTCAAGATGCTGCGTCATCCTGACGGCTCGATCGCCCTGTTCAACGGCATGGGGGCGAGCCAGGTCGATGCGCTCGCCACGATCTTTGCCAGCCATGACACAGGCGGGCGGGCTGCGACCGAAGCTCCCTATTCGGGCTATCACAGGCTTGAGGCTGGCGGGGCTGTTCTAATTGCCGACACGGGGCCATCACCACCGTTTGCAGTGTCTGCCGATGCACTGGCGGGCTGTCTTGCCTTCGAGTTCTCGCACCAGCGGCAGCGCATCTTCATCAATTGCGGTGTGCCGCGCCAGGCCGGGCCTGAATTGCCCGTGGAGTTGCGCGCCACGGCGGCTCACAGCGCCACGACATTGTCGGACATGTCGTCATGCCAGTTCATCTCGCGCCGTGGCGAAACACGTATCCTGAAAGGCCCGCGGAGGGTAACGGCCACCCGGACAACGACGCCGGAGGGAGAGAGCATTGCCCTGTCGCATGATGGCTATGTGGCGCGGTTTGGGCTGACCTTGCAGCGCAGCTTCCTGCTTCACAGCGATGGCCAGGCCTTGTCGGGTGTTGACAGCGTCACCGGGACGGTCGCTGGCCTGCCTGATGGCGGCGTGCGGACCATAAGGTTTCATCTGCATCCCTCCTTGCAGGCCGGGCGCACCGCGCAAGGCGATGTGCTGATGACACCGGCACGCGGGTCGTCCTGGCTGTTCAGGTGCGAGGGCGCCCATGTCTCGCTCGAAGACAGCGTGTTCTTTTCGGGCAATGAAGGGGCGCGCCGCACCAGCCAGATCGTGCTGGTCACAGCTTCGCTCACAGAGCCCGTGAGCTGGCAACTCGCGCGCCTTCCGCAAGATGATCTGGCGCCTGTCTGACTGCCAAAGGCAGAATCAGCGACCCATGCTGAGATTGGCGCCAGAACGGGCAATGACGCCTGACAATGATGATCCATCATTGACCTTCAGCCTGGCCGCGACCGATCCGCCCGGCTGGTAGAGATAGACCTCGCCATCGCGGTAATCCCAGGCTGTGATCTTTTGCAGGTCGCGGTTGGCGCAGCCCGAGGCGCTGGCGCGGTACAGATCGAGCGCCGGCGTGCTCGAAAGCTGGACCTTGCATGACCCGCCGGTTGCTTCCCTCGCGGTCCAGCCGCCGATGACACCGTCACGCGAGGAGACCGTGCCGCGCGAGGGGCCTGCTCCGCCGCCAAGCGTGGCGATCTCGCGCTGGCTACCTGACAAGGTCGGCGTCTCGATGATGCGCGGGGCCGGCGGCGGCGTTGCAGGTGCGGAGGGTGCAGGCTGGAAGAACGGATCGGCAGGCGCGGGCAGGGCCGCACTCTGGGACGGGGCGGCTGTCGCGCCCTGCGGTGGCGGTAAGGCCTGCGATTCCACAGGAGCGTTCCAGCTCGGTTGCGCGGACGGCAATTGCTGCTGCGAGGGCGCTGCAATGGCGGGGCCGAGAGGCCGCGAGCCGATGGACTGGCCTGCGAAACGCTGCGGATCGGAACAGGCACTCGCCGCGAAGGCGATGATTGATGCCAGGACTGCCTTGCGCGCGATGAAAGACCGCGAGATCTGTGTTGCCTTGGTCATGTGTCAGCCCCGAAATTCCGCATGTCGCGCCCAAGATGACGCTTCTCGCCGTCAATTGAGGCGCAGATACGTCGGTGAACGCAAGGACAACCTGCATCCCCTGACCTGAATGCCATGTGAAACCGGTGTTCGAGGCCGTGTGTTTTCGTGATCCGACGCGGTTTTTGATCAGATGAGAATCTTTATCAGACCTGCCGCGCCACCATCATCTTCTTGATCTCGGCAATTGCCTTGGCCGGGTTCAAGCCCTTGGGGCAGGCATTGGCGCAGTTCATGATGGTGTGGCAGCGATAGAGCCGGAACGGGTCCTCGAGATTGTCGAGCCTGTCTCCGGTGGCCTCATCACGGCTGTCGATCAGCCAACGGTAGGCCTGCAGGAGGACGGCGGGTCCGAGATAGCGGTCGCCATTCCACCAGTAGCTCGGGCACGAGGTCGAGCAGCAGGCACACAGGATGCACTCATAAAGCCCATCAAGCTTCTCGCGGTCATCCTTGGACTGCTTCCACTCCTTCTCAGGGCGAGGCGTCGTGGTCTTGAGCCAAGGCTCGATCGAAGCATGCTGGGCATAAAACCGCGTCAGGTCCGGCACCAGATCCTTGATGACCGGCATGTGCGGCAAGGGATAGATCGCGACCTTGGCGGCCTTGCCAGTCTTGTGGGTGCCACACTCGTCGATACCGGTGAGGCATGCGAGGCCATTCTTGCCGTCCATGTTCATGGCGCAGGACCCGCAGATGCCCTCGCGGCACGAACGCCGGAACGTCAGCGTCGGATCGACCTTGTTCTTGATCCAGAGCAGCGCGTCCAGCACCATCGGCCCGCAATCGTCGCGGTCCACCTGGTAGGTGTCGACGCGCGGATTGGCCTTCGTGTCGGGATCATAGCGATAGACCCGGAACGCCGTTTTGTTCGCTGCCCCTGTCACGGCAGGCCACGAGGTGCCCTCAGTGACACGGGAGTTCTTGGGAAGGTTGAATTCGGCCATGATATTGTTGTCCTAGCTTTTGTATTCTGCAGGAACGTATTGATTGAATACTTTACTCATACCGTGCTCAAAATTTTTTGCACGAAACACAACAGGCGCAACTAACTTATCGATGCCAATATCAACCAGACTCTTTGCTTCATGCACCGCTTCATACCAATTTGGACGAGACCAATCAGATTCGCCAAAGTACATAAGTGCAATGAGATCGCACTGCTCGACTTTTAGCAGATTAGAAAGAACCTGAATGATGCGCTGGCCAGCAAAATCCTGTTCAACCTCCATGCTCGCCATCATGTGGGTTATTGGTGTCAACCTGCCTGTTTGTGTTTGTTGCAAAGCTACGGCACGCAAGAAATTTTCATCATTCTGGCGACCAAGTGCAACTATCCCTCGCCATAAGGTTTCGCCGACGCAGCATGCTGCTACTGCGGCGTCGAGCAATTCTGGTGACGTTTGGTCTAAGCTGATCACGCGTTTTCTAAGTTCTGGATCATTGATCTTTGAAACAAATGTCGTGTCAGCGGTCACTAGAATGCCTTTGGTTTCCGCACATGCCAAAAACACGCAGTCGTAAGTTGAGTGATTGAACTGGCGCGACAGCGTCACGGCACGTGAAATCAGTGTTTCCTCACGGACAAATTGATCAATGGCATCAATCGCTCGTATCAACCCCGCATCAAGTTGGGTGGATGATAAAGCACCTTCACGTTCCTTCCTTCGAAGAACATTGCTCAACTCCGAAACTAGCAAGGTCGGAGCCACAAAATCACGATCAACAGCCTGCAATGCAGTTGCCATTTCACTGTCAGATTCCGAAACAATCCATTTCGCAGCAATTGTTGTGTCTATGACAATCAACGCTGACGATCCTGACGGACCATCTCAACGGAGTCTGTTTGACGCACGTGCTTTGGAGTCATTGCAGCGATACTGCTTAGCTCAGCAAAAACGGTGGCACGTCCAGCACGTTTCGATAGCGCATGTCTCAATATATCATCAGCACGCTGCTCTGCTGCAATTCCGTGCGCAGCAGCATCAACTTTCAACAAAGACAGGAGGTCGTCACTTACGTTCAAACTGGCCATCATCAAGCCTCCTTCCCACACTCTCAATACACCCGCGCTTTTGGCGCGATGTATTCGATCTCGTTCGACATCGTGTAGGTGTGCACCGGGCGGTAGTCGATCTTCACGGAGCGCTTCTCGTCGTCGATCCAGGCGAGGGTGTGCTTCATCCAGTTCTTGTCGTCACGGGCACCGTAATCCTCGCGGGCATGGGCACCGCGGCTTTCGGTGCGGTTCTGTGCCGAGTCCATCGTCACGACGGCCTGGGTGATCAGGTTGTCGAATTCCAGCGTCTCGATCAGGTCGGTGTTCCAGACCAGCGAGCGGTCCTTGACCGCAACGTCCGACAGCCCGCCCCAGACCTTATGGATTTTCGCGTGGCCCTCGTCGAGCACATCGCCGGTGCGGAACACGGCGCAGTTGCTCTGCATGGTGGCCTGCATCTCGGCACGCAGCTCCGCGGTCGGCGTTGCGCCGCTGGCGTGCTGGTAGCGATTGAGGCGCGAGAGTGCCAGTTCGCTGGCGGCCGGGGCCAGTTCGCCCTGCTTCTCGCCCGGTGTCACCAGTTCAGCACAGCGCAGACCGGCTGCACGGCCGAACACAACCAGATCAATCAGCGAGTTGGAGCCAAGCCGGTTGGCGCCGTGCACAGAGACGCAAGCCGCTTCGCCGATCGCCATCAGGCCGGGCACGACAGTGTCAGGGTCGCCGCCCTTTTTTGTCAGCACTTCGCCATGATAGTTCGTGGGGATGCCGCCCATGTTGTAGTGGACGGTCGGCAGGACAGGGATCGGCTCCCTGGTGACATCGACGCCCGCAAAGACGCGCGCGCTCTCGGAAATGCCGGGCAGACGCTCGTGCAGGATCTTGGGGTCGAGGTGGTCGAGATGAAGGTAGATGTGATCCTTCTTCTTGCCCACGCCGCGCCCGTCGCGGATTTCCATCGTCATGGCGCGTGACACGACATCGCGGGAGGCCAGATCCTTTGCGGAAGGTGCGTAGCGCTCCATGAAACGCTCGCCTTCGGAATTGGTAAGGTATCCACCTTCGCCGCGCGAACCTTCTGTGATCAGGCAACCTGCGCCGTAAATTCCAGTGGGGTGGAACTGCACGAACTCCATGTCCTGAAGCGGCAGGCCGGCGCGCAGCGCCATGGCGTTGCCATCACCGGTGCAGGTGTGGGCCGAGGTGGCCGAGAAATAGGCCCGGCCATAGCCGCCCGTGGCGAGAATGGTCTGGCTGCCACGGAAACGATGAAGGGTGCCGTCATCCATCTTGAGCGCGACCACGCCGAGGCAGCGGCCATCCTCGCTCATCATCAGGTCGATGGCGAAATACTCGATGAAGAATTCGGTCTGCGCACGCAGGGCCTGTCCATAGAGCGTGTGCAGGATGGCGTGCCCGGTGCGGTCTGCGGCGGCGCAGGTGCGCTGGGCGATGCCCTCGCCATAATTCGTGGTCATGCCGCCAAACGGGCGTTGGTAGATCTTGCCAGCCTCGGTGCGCGAAAACGGCACGCCCCAATGCTCAAGCTCATAGACGGCGGCAGGCGCATTGCGCACGAGATATTCGATGGCGTCCTGGTCGCCCAGCCAGTCAGACCCCTTGACGGTGTCATACATGTGGAAGCGCCAGTCATCCTCGCCCATGTTGCCCAAGGCCGCCGAGATGCCGCCCTGCGCCGCCACCGTGTGCGAGCGGGTCGGAAATACCTTCGAGATGCAGGCGGTCTTGAGGCCTGCCTGGGCGCAGCCCACGGTGGCACGAAGGCCTGCACCGCCAGCGCCGACGACGATCACATCGAAGGTGTGATCGGTTATGTCATAGCCATAGGTCTTTGCTTGCGGGGCGGAAGGCTTGTGAGCAGTGGCCATGTTGTCAGCCTCCAAAGGCAATTTTCAGAATTGCGAAGATCGAGGCCGCACCGACAGCGACCGTGAAGAAGGTGTTGCCCATCACCGCCAGAACCTTCACGGCCTCGCCGTGAACGTAGTCCTCGATGATGGTCTGCATGCCGAGCCGCATGTGGATCAGGCCTGACACCACGAACAACAGCATCAAAAGGGCGACAATGGGATGCGACAGAAGCGCCATCGCCGCTGCATGCGACTTGCCGGTGAGCGCGATGACGATGGCGACGAAGGCAATGGCCAGAACCACGTTGGCGACCGCCGTGACGCGCTGGAGCCAGAAGTGACCTGTGCCGGAGCGGGCCGAACCAAGGCCGCGAACATGGCCAAGCGGGGTTCTCATGGATGGATGCGATGACATGGTCCAGACTTTCAGCGCACGGCGTAGGCCACGATCCAGATCAGGACCGTGAGCGGCACAGAGATGAGAAGGGTCAGGCGGGCCATGTTCATGCGCAGCTGCGCCTCATAGCCATGGCCGAGATCCCAGACGAAATGTCGCAAGCCGCCGACCATGTGGTGCATGAGGGCAAACGTGTATCCAAACAGCACCAGCCGCCCGACCCATGAAGCAGCCAGCCATTGAGCCGTGTCGAATGATGCTTTGCCCGATGCGGCGGCGACGAGCCAGATGGCCAGCAACAAGGTTCCGGCATAAAGAGCGGTCCCGGTGGCGCGATGGAAGATGGACATGGCCATCGTCCAGGACCAGCGATAGATCTGCAGATGCGGCGAAAGCGGCCGACTTTTATCCGCCATGTGTCCAAATCCCCCGATCAGCCCTTCGCAAGACTGATTCAACTTTTGAAATTCACATCCGCTCTTAGCGAAATGAGGTTCATGCCGCAATGCGACATGAGTACGGGGAGTTACAGATTTTCAATGTTGTCATTTTTGTTCGGTGAGGGTGCTGGCGGCAAGCACCTCTACCGAACCTTGGTCGCCGCAACGATGTAGTTCACACCTGTGTCACCGGACAGGCACCAGCTGCCGCGCAGCAGATCAGGCACCATGCCGCGCGTGTCGAGCACGCCGAGCCCCGCCTCCTCGAGCCCTTGCTCCAGATCATCGGGGCGAATAAACTTTTGCCAGTCATGGGTGCCCACGGGAAGCCAGCGCAGGATGTATTCAGCACCAAGAATGGCGGCTGCAAAGGAGCGCAGCGTCCGGTTGAGCGTCGAGACGATCACCAGTCCGCCGGGTTTGGCCGCCCCAGCCAGCGCGCCAAGGAAAGCGGGCACATCCGCGACATGCTCGACCACTTCGAGCGCGGTGACGAGATCGAAACGCTCGCCATCGGCGACCAGATCCTCGATGGTCTTTGGCAGATAGCGGATGTCGAGGTCCATGCTGACCGCGTGGGCGGTTGCAACCGCGATGTTGCGTGTCGCGGGGTCGAGACCTGTGACCATGCCGCCCATGCGGGCCAAGGGCTCTGAAAGCAGGCCGCCGCCGCAGCCGACATCGACCACGCTCAATCCAGCCAGCGGGGAGACACTGGCCGGGCTGACGCCGAAATGGCTGCTGATCTGGTCGCGGATGAAGCCCAGTCGCACAGGGTTCATGCCGTGCAGCGGCTTCATCGGGCCGTCGGGATTCCACCATGTCGCTGCAAGTGCATCGAAGCGTTCGATTTCGCCTGCATCGACGGTGGAGGCTGACATTCTGGCCTTGCGTGTGGTGACCAACGTTCATCCCTTTGGTGTCATCCCCGGCGGTCCGCGGGACCGGGAAGGGGATCCATTTGCGCTTGGTGAATCCCCTTCCCGGCCTGCTGCGCAGACCGCCGGGGATGACACCGAACCGTAAACCTTTCCGCCGACTTTGCGCCGACGCGTTAGCCATGTATAGGCCGCTCACGCGCCACATGGCGAGCGGGCAGATCAGCGCGCCTTGCCAGACATTCACTGAAAACGGAACGATCAGCCGCATGCCTCGCCTTGTCATGAAATTCGGCGGCACGTCAGTTGCCAATGTGGAGCGGATCAGGAATGTCGCCCGGCACGTCAAGCGCGAGGTCGAGGCCGGATATGACGTAGCCGTCGTGGTTTCGGCCATGTCGGGCAAGACCAACGAGCTGGTTGGCTGGTGCAAGGAAGCGGCGACGCTTTATGACAGGGCCGAATACGACGTCGTGGTGGCTGCAGGAGAGCAGGTCACATCCGGGCTGCTGGCCATTGTGCTGAACGACATGGGTCTGAAGGCCCGCTCCTGGCAGGGCTGGCAGGTGCCGCTCCATGGCTCCGATGCGCACGGCTCCTCGCGCATCATCGATGTGGATGGTGCAGGGATCCTTGCAGGTTTCGCGGAGGATCGTACTGTTGCCGTCGTCTCGGGCTTTCAGGGGATGCACAAGGAGAGCGGCCGCATCGTCACGCTGGGGCGTGGCGGCTCAGACACCTCGGCGGTGGCGCTGGCTGCTGCGCTCAAGGCGGATCGCTGCGACATCTACACCGATGTTGACGGTGTCTACACCACCGACCCGCGCATCGTTGCCAAGGCGACACGGCTCGACAAGGTCTCGTTCGAGGAGATGCTGGAGATGGCCTCGCTTGGCAGCAAAGTCTTGCAGGTCCGCTCTGTCGAGATCGCCATGGTGCACCGCGTGCCGACCTATGTAAGGTCATCGTTCGATGACCCTGAAAACCCCAAGCAGGGCACCCTGATTTGTGACGAGGAGGATATTGTGGAACAGCAGATCGTCACGGGCATCGCCTATTCCAAGGATGAGGCGCAGATCACCCTGCGCCGCGTGGCCGACCAACCGGGCGTGGCCGCCTCGATTTTCGGACCGCTTGCGGAGGCCAACATCAATGTCGACATGATCATTCAGGTTGTCTCGGATGATCAGGCCACCACCGACATCACCTTCACGGTGCCGACAGCAGATTTCGAGCGCTCGCGCACCATCCTGGAATCAAAGCGGGACCAGATCCAGTATCAGGCGCTGCAAGGCACGGCGGATGTGGTCAAGGTGTCTGCCATCGGCATCGGTATGAGGAGCCATGCGGGTGTTGCCGCGCGCGCCTTCAAGGCGCTGGCCGAAAAGGGCATCAACATCCGCGCCATCACCACCTCGGAAATCAAGTTCTCGGTGCTGATCGACTCGGCCTACACCGAACTCGCCGTGCGCACGCTGCACACGCTTTATGGTCTGGATCACGCATCATGAGCGGCAAGACAACGTTTTCCCCCCGCACGCTGGCCGCGCAGGCGCTTGGCAAGATCGACCCGATCACCAAGGGTGTGGTGCCGCCCATCCACATCGCGACGACCTATATTCGTGACGAGGACAACGCCTATTCATCAGGCTTTGTCTATGGCCGCCCGGACAACGAGACGATCCGTGAGGCCGAAAACGTGCTGGCCATGCTGGAGCAGGCAAAGGCTGGCGCGCTGCTGTTTTCCAGCGGCATGGCAGCGGCCACCGCGGTGTTCCAGACGCTTGATCCGGGCGACCACATCGTCGCGCCGCGCGTGATGTACTGGGCTTTGCGCAGCTGGCTCATGACAGAGGCGAAACGCTGGGGGCTTGAGACCACGTTTTGCGAAACCGATGATCTTGCGCAGCTGAAAGCAGCCATCCAGCCGGGCAAGACCAAGCTGGTCTGGCTCGAGACGCCCTCCAACCCGCTCTGGACCATCACCGACATCGCGGCTGCCACTGAGATTGCCCACAAGGCGGGTGCAAAG
>JANMHN010000095.1:0-3227 GCA_031375185.1 Allobosea sp.
AACTCAGGGTCGGTGAAGATGTCGCGGCGGCAGCGGAAGTTGCCGGTGGCGGGATCTTCCTGGACGGAGTCTTTCAGGCGCTGGATCATGGCTTCGGACATGGTGTCTCTCCCTGAGAGCTTTTCTTGACAGCGTTTTTTCTTGGCAGCGGCAGGACCGCGCGCATTGCCGCGCGGTCCGGTTCGGACGTCAGGCCGCGACAGCATGCTCGCGCTTGACCACAGTGCCTGGGGCACCGGCCTTTTCGCGCGTCATGTTGAAGTCGAACGTGATGCGGGCGAACGATTTGTTCAGGCCTGCCTTGTGGATTTCGGAGGCATTCGTGACACGCTCCACCGGCGGGATCAGATCATCGCGGGTACCAAAGGCAAAATCGTCGTGCAGGTACTTGTCCCCGTCGATGTTGATCTGCGTCGTCAACTGGCGGAAGCCGTTGGCGGTGACGAAGAAATGGATATGCGCCGGGCGCTGCGCATGGCGGCCCATCAGCGTCAGCAGGTCTTCGGTCTTGGAGCCCGGAGGGCAGCCGTAACCGGACGGCATGATCGAGCGGAAGCGGTAGCGGCCCTCGCTGTCGGTCTCGATGCGGCGGCGCAGATTATAGGGTGACTGCGGCGGGCCGAAGAACGAATAGAAGCCGAAGGAATTGGCATGCCATACATCAACCATCGCACCGGGAACCGGGCGGCCCTTGGTGTCGAGCACCTGGCCCTCCATGAACAGTGTTTCGCCATCATCGGTGCCGTCGTCGAGACGGACTTCATGCCTGGCCAGCGGCGCACCGGCGATGTAGAGCGGCCCTTCGATGGTGCGGGCGGTGCCGCCATCGAGACCTGCAAGACGCTCGGCTTCGTCGAGGCGCAGATCAAGGAAATGCTCGAGGGCGACGCCGGGAATGAGCAATCCCAGCTCGTTTGCCTTGGCTGACTCGCCGAGATAGGCAACACCGGCCCAGAACTCATCCATGGTGATGTCGAGTTCATCAATGGTCTGCATCAGGCGGTACAGCAGCTTGTTGACGACCTCCTTGACGCGCGGATTGCCGTCTTTGCTGTCGAGGCCGGCGGCCTTGGCGGCCAGGGCCTTCATGTCGGATTTGCTGATCAGATCGGCTGGCATGGCATTTCCTCTTTCTTGATAGGGCAGTCTTCAAATGGTCAGGTGGTCGGGCTAGCTGTCATCATCCCGGATTGATGACGGATGACGGCAAAGTGGAGACACGCTGATCTGCATGAACGGAAACAGCGGCAGCGTGGACAGGATGTCGTGCAGTTCCTCAACGCTGGTGACGTCGAAGATCGAGACGTTGGCGTAGCGCCCGGCGATCCGCCAAAGGTGCCGCCACTTGCCGGATGTCTGAAGTTCATGCGCGCGTTCACGCTCGGTCTTCTTCAGCGCATCCGCCCTCTCAATGGGCATGTCGTGCGGCAGGCGCACATCCATCTGGACATGGAACAACATGTTCAGGACCCCATCATCAGTTTGGGAACGACATGCAGGCTGCGCTCGGACCGGTCGCGGCGAAAGCGGTTGAGCTGGTCTTCATCGAGCGCGATGCCGAGGCCAGGACCATCAGGCACCTTCAGGCTGAACTCACTGTAGTCGAGTGGCTCTGCAAGGATTTCTTCCGTGATCAGGAGCGGGCCGAAAAGCTCCGTGCCCCATTCCATCTTGGCAAAGGTCGAGAACAACTGTGCAGATGCGATGGTGGCGACTGCCCCCTCCAGCATGGTGCCGCCATAAAGACCGATGCCCGAGGCTTCCGCGATGGCCGCGACCTTGGCGGCGGCGAAAAGACCACCCGACTGCAGGATTTTCACCGCAAAGACATCCGCAGCTTCGGCCTGCGCGAAATGGAAGGCCGTCTCAGGCCCTTGCAGCGCCTCATCCGCCATGATGGCAATCGAGGTCTCCCGAGCGAGGCGCGCCATGCCGCGAATGTTCTTCAGCGCAATGGGTTGCTCGACCAGGTCGACGCCCGCGTCCTTGAGCATCGGCAAACAGACCGACGCCGTCGCCTCGCTCCAGGCCTGGTTGACATCGACGCGGATGCTGGCGCGGTCACCGACGGCGCGCTTGATCGCGGCCACATGCGCGATGTTGGCCCTCGGGTCACCGCGCCCGATCTTCAGCTTGAAGATGTTGTGCCGGCGCTTCGCCAGCATCTCCTCAGCCTCGGCGATGTCGCGGGCCGTCTCACCGCTGGCGAGCGCCCAGGCGACTGGGAGCCGGTCATGCTGACGGCCACCCAGCAGCTCTGAGGCAGCGATGCCGAGCCGCTTGCCGAGCGCATCGACAAGCGCCGTCTCGATGGCGCATCTGGCGAAGTGGTTGCCCTGCACAGCCTTGCCGATGGTCGCCATCGTAAGGGCAACCCGGTTCGGGTTCGCCGTCAGCAGCAACGGCGCGATATAGGTGTCGATGGCAAGCTTCATGCCTTCGGGGCTTTCTGCACCGTAGGCCAGCCCGCCAATCGTGGTACCTTCGCCGATGCCCACAACACCGTCCGACATGTGGAGGCGCACAATCATGAGTGTCTGCCCCTTCATCGTTGTCATCGACAACTGATGGGGGCGGATGGTGGGAAGGTCGACCAAGAAGGTTTCGACGCTCTCGATCCGGACTGTATGGGTGACCACGGGTTTCTCGCTCCAACGGTATGGATAAACGATATGCGGGCCGCGTGTTGCGGAACAGGATCGTTTGCGTCTATTTTCATACCTTACAGGTATCGAGAGGGCGGATTGAACCGCTCCCGCCCGATGCCGGGCCTGTGAGGAGAGAAAACCATGGAACTGCGCCACCTGCGCTACTTCACCACCGTTGCAGCGGAAGGTTCCTTCAGCAGGGCCGCAGAAAAGCTCAATATTGCCCAGCCGCCGCTCAGCCGACAGATCCAGCAGCTTGAGGAGGAGCTGGGCGTGCGTCTGCTCGATCGTGGCCGGCCCATCACATTGACTGAACCGGGTCGATACCTTTTCGAGCAAAGTCGCCAGATCCTGCAACGGATCGACGACATGCGTTCGATGACCAAAAGGATCGCGAAGGGCTTGGTCCTTCAGTTCAACATCGGCTTCGTGGCGTCGACACTTTATGATGCGCTTCCTGAGTTGATCCGCCGCTTCCGGATCACCGTGCCTGGCGTCGAGGTGCAGCTCGTGGAGCTGACGACACTGGAGCAGGTCGCTGCGCTGAAGGACGGGCGCATCGATGTGGGGTTTGGCCGC
>JANMHN010000096.1:0-1763 GCA_031375185.1 Allobosea sp.
CCGTTGCCGGACAAAGTCCGCTTCATCTGGGACATGGATGGCAGTGGCGTTTTCAGGCCACGTGCCGATGACATCATCACGGTTTTGGGGAGCGGCACCGCCGCTACCATGGCAGGCCAGCCCTGGGCCGCGCTCTGCGGATCGGTTGTGGACGATCCCGGCAACGCGGTGGCGTCGGCCTTGGTACAGGGCAAGACCTTCAGCGCCCTGCACACCTACTGGCGCATCTCGGGCACCGATGAGGCCTGCAAAGTCACGTTGTCCGGCCTTCCCCTCCATGACAGCACCCGTGCGGTGGCAGGCTGGCGCGGCTTCGGCATCATCGACACGCGCCAGATCGTGCCTTTCGCACCGGCGCAAGGCAGGGTGGACACACCGGATCCAAACGCAAACCAGCGCGAAGTGTCTGATCTGCAAGAAAACCCAGCCGATCCAAACCCAGCCGATCCAAACCCAACCGGTCCCAGTCTGACGGATATCAGTCCAGCTCATGCGGCGATGGCAGGGCAGGCACCGTCCGATGAGGATATGCCGGAGCTTTATCCCGCCCAGCGGTCAACCGAATCCGGTCGGTCCGAAAAACCGCCCGAGGCAGCGCCTCTTTCGTCAGCGCCAACCAATGTCGTGCAGATCAGGCCGCATGACCCGGCCCTGCGCCTGACCAGCAGCGAACGCAATGCCTTCCGCGAAATCGCCAAGGCGCTCGGCGCGCAGCTGGATGGCGACGAAGGTCCGCACAAGGCTGCGCCTGTTTCCGCAGCCGCACATGCGCCGCAGAGGAAAACGAGCGAAGCGACTGAAGCAACTGAAACGACGGACACCTCAGGCACCGGGCATGATGCCGGTGCCGCTCAGGATGAGGCCTCTTTGCCGGTCGCGTTGCCGCCAGCCGTGGAGACGTCTGTAGCCCCGGAGCCTTCCGGCCCCGTTTTGCCGACAGACCAGTCAACAAACCAGGCGACAGCCCCCCAGGGCGTCGTCCATCTGCTGACCGCAGCGCCGCTGCGCGACGACATGTTCATGTCGCTGCTCGACAAGCTGCCCATCGGCATTCTCGTGCTCAAGGCAGAACGCATCACCTATGCCAACCGCACCCTGCTGGACCTGCTCGACCATGACAGCCTCGATGACCTCATGGATAGGGGGGCTGACAGGCTGTTCAGCGGCTCCACTCCCAGCGAGGGCGGCGGCGTGTTCACGCTGGCCCGCCGCGATGGCAGCCCGGAAGCGGTGGATGCGCGGCTGTCGGCCATCACCTGGAACGGGGCACCCGCCACGCTGATGTCGTTCCGCCGCGCGCATGAGACCGCACATGCCGAAACCGGCGACGCTGCCCGCGCCGACGCGCTGAAGCTCGATCTCGACAAGGCGCAGGGGCAGGCCCGCGAACTCATCGCCATTCTCGACACGGCCACCGACGGGGTGGCGACGGTCGATGACCGGGGGCGCATCCTGTCGCTCAACAAATCCGCCGAGGCGCTCTTCGGCTATGATCAGCGCGAGGTGACCGGCGAGAATTTCACCCTGCTGCTGGCTCCCGAAAGCCACATCACGGCGCTCGACTATCTCGAAGGGCTGAAGGGCGGGGGCGTGGCCTCCCTGCTCAATGATGGCCGCGAGGTGGCCGGCCGGGTGCGGCAGGGCGGGCGCATTCCGCTGTTCATGACCATGGGCCGCGTGGCGGACGGCGAGGACAAGAAATACTCCGCCGTGCTGCGCGACATGACCGCCTGGAAGCGCGCCGAGGCCGATCTGGTGGAGGC